>NZ_JBHXBG010000009.1:0-61641 GCF_042726755.1 Promicromonospora sp. NPDC060271
GCCATGTGCTCATGCTTCCATCTCCCGCGAGGTAGAGCGGGTGTCCGGACAGGCGCTCTACCTCGCGGAGTGCTGGGTCAGGCTCGGGTGAAGGTCGCGCTGTCTGTCGTCCACACGCGGGCCTGCTCGCTGAGGGTGACGCCCAGACCCGGGCGGTCCGGGACGAGCATGCGGCCGTCCTTGGTCTCCAGGCGCTCGTTGAACAGCGGGTCGAGCCAGTCGAAGTGCTCCACCCACGGCTCGCGCGGGTAGGTCGCGGCCAGGTGGAGGTGGATCTCCATGGCGAAGTGCGGCGCGAGGTCCAGCCCGGCCTGGTCCGCGAGCGTGAGCAGGCGCAGGAACTGTGTGATGCCGCCGACGCGCGGGGCGTCCGGCTGGATGATGTCGCACGCACGGGTCGCGATGAGGAGCTCGTGCTCCGCGACCGAGGCGAGCATCTCGCCCGTGGCGATCGGGGTGTCCAGGGCGGCGGCGAGCGCGGCGTGGCCCTCGGCGTCGTACGCGTCCAGCGGCTCCTCGATCCAGTCGAGGTCGAACTGCTCCAGCCGGCGCCCCATGCGCAGGGCGGTGGTGCGGTCCCACTGCTGGTTGGCGTCGACCATGAGCGGCACGTCCGGGCCGATGTGCTCGCGGACGGCGGCCACGCGCGCCAGGTCCGTCGCGCCGTCGGGCAGGCCGACCTTGATCTTGATGCCGCCGATGCCCTCGGCGATCGACCGGCTCGCGCGCTCCTTGACCTCCTCGATGCTCGCGTTGAGGAAGCCGCCGGAGGTGTTGTAGGTGCGTACCGAGTCGCGATGCGCGCCGAGCAGCTTGGCCAGCGGCAGGCCCGCACGCTTGGCCTTGAGGTCGTACAGCGCGATGTCGATGGCGGCGAGCGCCTGGGTGGCGACCCCCGAGCGGCCCACCGACGCGCCTGCCCACAGCAGCTTCGTGTACAGCTTGGCGATGTCGTTGGGGTCCTCGCCGATCGCGGCCTGTGCCACTTCCTTCGCGTGCGCGTACTGCGCGGGGCCGCCCGCCCGCTTGGAGTAGGAGAAGCCGAGACCCTCGAGACCCTGTTCGGTGGTGAGCTCCGCGAGCAGGAACACGACCTCGGTCATGGGCTGCTGGCGGCCGGTGAAGACCTTGGCGTCGGAGATGGCGGTGGCCAGCGGCAGCGTGAGGGTCGAGAGCTGCACGGTCCGGATGGCGTCGGGCTGGTACGTCATGGCGCTCCTTTGCGGCGAGTGTTCAGGCAATCATACAAGTAGGAAATCTGTATGACGAATATGCCTGACGCGCCTCGCCGTCCGCCGCCTCCGCCGCAAGGGGCGGACCCGGCTGCTAACATCGCCGTATGGCGATGACAGAGACCAGTGGCGATCACGCGCCGGACGGGCCCGCCGCGATGGCGGTGGCGGCCTGCCTGTTCCACGGGTTCTCGGACCCGTCGCGGCTGGCGATCCTGCGGCACCTCGCCCTCGGTGAGCACCGTGTGGTGGACCTGACCCGGCACCTGGACCTCGCACAGTCGACGGTCTCCAAGCACCTGGCGTGCCTGCGGGACTGCGGGCTCGTCGAGTCCCGGCCGCAGGGCCGGGCCTCCATGTTCTCGCTGACGCATCCGGAGGCGACGCTCGCGGTGCTCGAGTCGGCGGAGCGGCTGCTCGCGCTGACCGGCGACGCCGTCGCGCTGTGCCCGGTCTACGGGGTCGACGGTTCCGCGGCGCACGCGTCCGAGCCGGAAGCGGTGGCGTCATGAGCGCGCGGCCCGGCGCGGAGACGGCGGCTCGGGCGACGACGGCTCGGGCGACCGCGGAGGCGACGGAGCGGCTGACGCGGCGGGGTCTGCGACTGGCCAGGTTCACGGTCGCCTACAACGTCGTCGAGGGCGTCGTCGCGATCGCCGCCGGCATCGCGGCGGGGCTCGTCTCGGTGATCGGGTTCGGCATCGACTCCGGCATCGAGTCGATCTCGGCGGTGCTGGTGGGCCTGCGCCTGTCCGCCCGGCTGCGGCACGGCGAGGCCGACGAGCGCAAGGAGCTGATCACGCTCCGCCTCGTCGCGATCACGTTCTTCCTGCTCGCGGGCTACGTCACCGTCGAAGGCGTGCGCGGCCTCGTGGTCGGCGACAGCCCGGAGAGATCGCCGGTCGCGACCGGGCTCCTGGTCGCGTCGCTCGTCGTCATGCCGCTCCTGGCCGAGGCCAAGCGCCGCGTCGGGGTGGCCCTGGCCGACCCCCTGATCCTGGCCGACGCCGCCGAGACGCGGATCTGCGTGCTGCTCTCCGTGTCGACCCTGATCGGTCTGGTCGTGTTCGCGCTGACCGGTGCCGGCTGGGTCGACGCCGTCGCCGGGTTCGTGATCGCGGCGTTCGCGGTACACGAGGGCCGCGAGGCGTGGGAGGGCGAACTGGCGCACGACCACGGTCATGGCGACCATGAGCGCGACCATGAACGCGGCGCCGAGCAGGGTGCCGACCAGCGAGAGGCTGCGATCGATGGGTGACCACCAGCACCACCACGGCGCGCACGGCACCGCGGGCGACGAGAGCAACCGGCGGCGCCTGGCGGTCGCGTTCGGGATCACGGCGGCCGTGTTCGTGGCGCAGACGGTGGGCGCCGTGCTCACGGGCAGCCTCGCGCTGTTCGTCGACACCGCGCACATGCTGACCGACGTCGCGGGCCTGGCCATCGCCCTGTTCGCCGCGTCGCTCGCGCTGCGGCCGCCGTCGCCCCGCCGGACGTGGGGCTTCCGGCGCGCCGAGGTCCTGGCCGCGCTGGCCCAGGCCGCGGTGCTGCTCGCCGTCGGCGTCTATGCCCTGGTCGAGGGCGTGAGCCGCCTGGTCGGCCCGGCCGAGGCTCCCGGGCCGGGCCTGCTGGTGTTCGGCGTGGTCGGCCTGGTCGGGAACGTCGTGGCGCTGCTGGTGCTGGCGGGCGGCCGGTCGGCGTCGCTCAACCTGCGTGCCGCCTTCCTGGAGGTCGCCAACGACGCCCTCGGCTCGGTCGCCGTGATCGTGGCGGCCGTCGTGATCGCGACCACCGGGTGGCAGCGCGCCGACGCCGTCGCGGGGCTCGTCATCGCGGTGCTGATCCTGCCGCGCGCGGCGAAGCTCCTGACCGACTCGGCGAACGTGCTGCTGGAGGCCACGCCGGCCGGGATCGATCTCGACAAGGTGCGGGCCCGGCTGCTGGAGGTGGACAACGTCGAGTCGGTGCACGACCTGCACGCCTCCCTCGTCGCCACCGGCCTGCCCACCATCAGCGCGCACGTGGTGGTGCGGGACGCCTGCTTCCGCGACGGGCAGGCGCCCCCGGTCCTCGACGCCCTGCAGCGCTGCGTCGCCACCGAGTTCGACGTGTCCGTCGAGCACTCGACGTTCCAGCTCGAGCCTGCGGAGCACGCACGGCACGAGGCGGCCACGCACGCGTGAGGACGGCGCCCGGCGCCCGGCAGTGGGTGGGCCGGCGGTCGGCGACCGGGTGCCGTCAGTCCGCCGGAAGGCAGACGCGCTCGACCAGGTAGCGCCAGCCGGCCTCGAAGCGGTCGGTGAGCTCCGAGCGGTCCGGCCCGGCGCCGTCGAAGAGCCAGAGCAGGAGCGGACCCTCCAGCGCGGACGTGAGCTGGCCGGCGAGCAGGTCGACGTCGGCGCCGGGCAGGTCGAGCTCGCGGAGCAGGACCCGGATGTGGATCTCGGACAGCGGCGGGCGGCGGCCGTTCGTCGGCCGGCCCTCGATCGCGGACCGGGCGATCTCGTGGTTCTCCGCGAGGAAACGGATGCGGGCCGAACCGTAGGCGACGAGGCGGTCGACCGGCGGTGCGCCAGGGCCGAGCGGCGGCGCCCCGGAGAGGATCTCCTGCTGCAGTGCGCGTTCGCTGTCGTCCAGCAGCGCCTGGAAGATTCCCGCCCGGGTGCCGAACCGCCGGAACACGGTGCCCTTGCCGAGCCCTGAGCGTTCGGCGAGCCGGTCCATCGTGAGGCAGTCGGGGCCGTCCACCGCGATGAGCTCGCGGGCGGTCGTGAGCAGCAGCTGACGGTTGCGGGCGGCGTCGGCCCGTTCGGGGTGCGGTGTGCCCCAGGTCAGCGGTGTACTCATCCGTGGATGCTACCGGGAACCGCGTAAGCGGGGTAAAGTCCGGTTAGTCGACCGAGCGGCCGACCAAGACTTGCGGAGGACAACATGGCAGACATGAACAGTGGCGTCATCGAGGCGTTCCGGGCCAACGCGGGCGTCGTGGGCGACGACGTCATGGGCGGGCACTTCACCGGCAAGCGCCTGGTGCTGCTGCACCACACCGGGCGCGTCAGCGGCAAGGAGTACGTGACGCCGCTCGTGGCCGCGACCGACGGGGACGCCTACGTCATCACCGGCTCGCTCGGCGGCGCGCCCAAGGACCCCGCCTGGGTCGCGAACGTCGAGGACGGCCCCGGCGAGGCGACCATCGAGGTCGAGGACAAGACCATCCGCGTGCGCACCACCGTAGTCCGGCCCGGGCAGCCCGACTGGGAGCGGCTCTACGGCATCTGGGCCGAGTACTGGCCGGACGCCAAGGAGTACGAGAAGAACACCGACCGCAAGTTCCCGGTGATCCGGCTCGAGCCGAAGGCCTGAGCCCGGACTCACTGGACCGAGCGGACGAACCCTCGGACGCGCGCCGCCATCTCGGCGGGCACCTCGGCCACCGTGAAGTGACCGCCCTCCTCGAGGCGGTCGAACTCGCGCAGGTCGAGGTAGTGGCGGCGCGCGAGCACCTCGGGGTAGGCGGCCTCGTGGCGCTGGACGAACACCGCCGCGGGCACCGCCGTGGGTGGGATCGGGTCCGGCTGGTCGGCACCCTCGTAGTAGGGGCGGAACGACGACCCGATCGTCCGGGTCGCCCAGTAGATGGTGGCCTCCGTGAGGATGCGGTCCCGCGAGATGCGACGCTCCACGGCGCGCGGGTCGCCCGGTGGCGTGTCGCTCCACTCGACCAGCTTCTCGGCGAGCCATGCCAGCAGGCCGGCGGGGGAGTCGTCGAGGGCGGTCGCGAGGGTGTCGGGGCGGGTGGCCTGCACGTGGCCGTAGGCGCCGTCGGTCTGGTGCCTCGCGGCGATGCCGTCGAAGAACTCCGTGACCTCGGGGTCGTCGAGGGCGGCGCGTTCCTCGCTGGTGGGGAAGTGCGCGTGGGTGGCCACGATCCCCGCCACCTGCTCCGGGTAGCGGGCGGCGATGAGGTCGCTGACGTTCGCCGTGACGTCCTCGCCGTACGTGAAGTAGCGGCCGTAGCCGAGCACCTCCGTCATCAGCGCGTGCATCGTGGAGGCCAGGCGCTTCTCCGACATCGGACCTTCCGCGTACGGCGAGGAGAACCCGAATCCGGGCAGGCTCGCGACCACGACGTGGAAGTCCGGCAGGAGGTCGGCGAAGTCGAGCTGCAGCGCGAACGTGTGCGGCCAGCCGTGCTGCACCAGGAGCGCAGGCGCGTCCGGCCGGTCCGAGCGCAGGTGGACGAAGTGCAGGTCGACGTCGTCCAGCTCCGCGACGAACTGCGGATGCTCGTTGAGCCAGGCCTCCCGGGCGCGCCAGTCCCAGGTGATCCAGTGGTCGACCAGCTCGCGCAGGTACGCCGCGGTCATGCCCGACGCGGGACGCCGTGGCGAGTCGTCCGGGATGCGGCTGCGCGCCAGTCGCTCACGCAGGTCGGTGAGGACCTGGTCTGGAACGTGGACCGTGAAGGGTCGTGGCTCGGTCGGCTTGCTCATATGGACGACCCTAGGCCGAGCCACTGACACGGACCCGCGACCGACCCGCCGGTGACCCGCCGGCCGCCGGTGACCCGCCGGAAGCCGGTCAGCCCGCCGGCGGGAGCTCCAGGGTCCGTACCGGCTCCTCGTTGCCCGCCCGGTCGGTGGCCCTGTACTGAATGACCTGTGGCTCGTCGCCCAGGGCGCGCGTGAACGGTTCGCGGAAGGTCGCCCAGAACGTGTCCGGTCCCTTCCAGCGGATGCTGTCCACGCCGGAGACGTCGTCCGTGGCGGCAAGGTCGATCTCGACGCCGCGTGAACCGAGGCGCCGGGCCGTCGCGGTGGTCACGGGCGGCGCGGTGTCGACGCTGACCTCACGGACGACGTGCCGTTCCCGCCCCTCGGGGTCGACGGCGCGCACGGTCACGGTGTGCACGCCGTCGCCGAGCCGCAGCGGTTCGGCTCCCGCGGGCCGCCACGGCCCGTCGTCCACCCGGACCTCGACGGTGGGTTCGCCGGCGTCGGCCCGCGCGGTGACGGTGAACGTCACCGGCTGGTGGTACCAGCCGGTGACGCTCGGCGCCGCGGCCGGGACCACCACGACGCGGGGCGCCGAGCCGGTCGAGCCGGCCGCGGGTGCCTCGGCGAGGAGAGCCGCCTCCTCGTCGGCGGCGTCGGCCACCCCCGCGGTCCCGCTGACCGTGGAACCCGCGTCCCGCCCGACGCCGGAGCGCACGGCAGCCCGCAGGACGTCGCGCGCCTCGGCCGCGCTGAGCAGCCCCAGCCCGACGAACTCGTGCGCGGTGCGCAGCACGGCCCGGAGGAACTCGGGCCGGGAGGCGAAACCGCCGTCCGACCAGAGGACGTCGAGGAACGTGTCGCCGTCCCGGCGGGCCACGTTGGGCACACCCGAGTCGGCCGGCTCCGCGCCGGCGTCGAGCCCCGCGAACGCGATCCGTGCGTCGGCCCGCCGCAGGTACATGTGGTACCGGGCGTCCGACCCGGACCATGCGGGCTCGAGGACGAGGCCGCCGAGCCGCCACGCGCCGTCGTCGGCCCTCGTCAGAGGCGCGTCGAGCGTCCCGTCCAGGCGCCGCCAGGTCGCCGCAGCGAGCGGGAGCCAGGTGGTCGCGGCGCTGCGGGTCAGCAGCACGGTCGGCCCGAGCTCGAGCGTCACCAGGGACGCGTCGTCGGGCGCAGGCACCTCGCGCAGCGTCAGCGGCATGCTGATCTCCACCACCGTGCCGGGTACCCAGTCCCGCCGCAGGGAGACGTACTGCCCGGGGACGGCGTCCACGGCGACGGGCGCACCGTCGACGGTGACGACGAAGCCGCCCGCGGCCCAGCCCGGGACCCGCAGCCGGAGCTCGAGGTCGCCGGTGGCGTCGACCAGCAGACGGCTCCCGCCCTCCAGCGGGTAGGCGGTCTCCTGGACGACCCGCACGTCCTGCTCGGCCCACCGCACGGCTGACGCCACGTAGAGGTTGACCCAGATCGTCCGCCGGCCGCCCCGCACCGCCCGGAAGTAGACGGAGTCCTGGTACTTGACGTGGTTCTCGAGGCCGGTGCCGCCGCAGCACGTGCCGACGTTGTCGTACTCGCGCAACGCCCCGGGATGGACCGGGAACATGTACGTGACCTCCGGCGAGTCGTCCGAGTCGACGTCGTGCCGCGAGCCGAGGACCTGGTTGGTGACCGCCCGCTCGTAGTAGTCGGCGTACCGCGGGTCGCCGGTGCGCCCGAACAGGGCCCGGGCGAGCTTGAGCAGGTTGTAGGTCACGCAGGTCTCGGCGTTCCGGTTGCCGAGGTCGCCCGCGACGGCGCCCGCCGGACCCCAGAGCTCGTTCTCGCCGGAACCCCCGTGCGCGTAGGTGCGCCCGGGGACGAGCATGTCCCAGATGTTGACCACGGCGTCCAGGTAGCGCGCCTCGCCCGTCAGGTCGTGCAGCGCGAGGTAGCCGAGCAGCGTCGCGACGTGCTGGTTGGCGTGCAGGCCGTCCAGCACGTCCCGGCCCGACGCCGTCGCCTCCAGCAGCCAGTCCAGGTCGAAGAGCCGGGCCGTCTCGACGAACTGCTCGTCGCCGGTCAGCACCGCGAGGTCGCACAGCACCTCGTTCATGCCGCCGGCCTCGCCCGCTATGTACAGGGACCACATCTCCGCGCGCCGGTCCGCGGACAGCACGGACAGCCGGCCATGGACCCAGCGCCCCATCCCGGCGGCGATCTCCAGCGCCGTCCGCGACCCCGCGTGCCGGTACGCGTCCAGCAGGCCCGCCATGATCTTGTGGCACGTGTAGTACGGCGCCCAGATCTCGCCGTACGGGGCGAGGCCCTCCAGCCGGGAGAACTGCCACTCGCCGTACGCGGCGAGGAATCCCGGATGGCTGTAGCGGCCCGACGCCGCGAGCGCCTCCTGGACCTCCCGCAGGCCCTCGACCATCTCGTCGACCTTGCCCTGGAGCGTCGCCTTCAGGCCGGCCTCGGGTGCACCGGCATGGGCCAGGGCGAGCATCGACAGGAAGTGCCCCGCGTAGTGGCCGCGCAGCAGGTTCGCCGTGGGCGCCGCCTCGCGCCCCGGGTACTCGCCGGGTCCCCAGGCCTGCTCGTCCGGGTGGCCGAAGTCCTCCCAGCCGCCCGGCGGCAGCGCGCCCCGGGTGTCCAGGCCGGCGTTCGCGCGGAAGACGGCGAGCAGCCGGTCGACGGGGTAGGTGCGCGCCAGGTGCAGCATCTGGTCCCGGGCGCGCGTGAAGATGCCGTCGTGCAGCGCGACGGCGTCCAGGGGGAACGGTTCGGCGGTCGGCTCAGGCATCCGGCATCCGCTCCCTGGTCCAGCGTTCGATGCCCGCTGCGTCGATGGGCAGGGCGCCCGACAGCACCTCGGCGCCGTCGGCGGTGACCAGCAGGTCGTCCTCCAGGCGGATGCCGATCCCGCGCAGCTCGGGCGGGACCGTCTCGTCGTGCGCGTGGAAGTACAGCCCTGGCTCGACGGTCATGACGATGCCCGGCTCCAGGGGTGCCGCCTGGTACGTGGGGTAGTCGGAGTGGGCGCAGTCGTGCACGTCCAGCCCCAGGTGGTGGCCGATACCGCACACCAGCCAGCGGCGGTGCTGCTGCCCGCCGGGGGACAGCGCCTCGTCGACGGAGACGTCCAGCAGCCCCCAGTCGTGCAGGCCCTGCGCGATGACCTCCATCGAGGCGAAGTGGAAGTCGAGGTACTCGACGCCCGGCCGGATCTGCGCCATGCCCGCGCGGTGCGCCTTCTCGACCAGGTCGTGCACGTCGCGCTGCAGCGCGCTGAAGGTGCCCGACGGCGGGATGGTCCGCGTCACGTCGGCCGTGTACAGGGAGCTTGCCTCGACGCCCATGTCGAGCAGCAGCGGCAGGTCGGGCAGCACGGGGCCGTCGCAGCGCACCCAGTGCAGGGTCGGCGCGTGCGGGCCGGAGCCGACGATCGTCGAGTAGCCGGGCCCGTTGCCGTACGTGCGCGCGTGCCGGTCGAACGTGCCCTGCAGCCAGCGTTCGCCCAGCCCGCCGATGGCGCGCGGCAGCTCCGCGACCACTGCCTCGAACCCGGTGACCGTGTGGTCGACCGCCTCGCGCAGCTGCGCGATCTCCCAGTCGTCCTTGATCATCCGTAGGTCCGACAGCGCCCGGGCGAGGTCCTCGGACGGCTTCAGGCCGTACCGGCGCACCAGCTCGTCGTCGACGGACGGCGATGCGAGCGCCCCGTCCAGGGTGTCCAGCACCGCGTCGAGCGCGGAGAGCGGTTCGACGGCGATGCCGACCGCCTCAGCCCAGTCGCCGAGGTCCGGCGACGGTCCGACCCAGAGCTCGCCGTACGCGGCGTTCCCGAAGAACGCGCTGTCGCCCGGCTTGGCCGGCGGCGGCAGGTAGAGCGTCGCGTCGTGGCTCCCGCCGCTCGCCCGCAGCACGAGCACGCCGTCCTCGGCCTGCGCGCCGGTGAGCCAGACGAAGTCGCTGTCCGCGCGGAACCCGTACTGCACGTCGCCGTTGCGCAGGCTCGCACGTCCCGCGCCCACCACGACGTCGCTCGCGCCGATCCGCTCCGACAGCCGGCGACGGTGCTCGGCAGCGGCGGCGGGCGCGCCGGGCGTCATCGGCACGACGACGTCGGGGGCGCCCCAGCCGCGGGCCATGTGGGCGTTGAACGTCTCGCTCTCGACCAGCCGGGGGGCACGCGTCCCCGCGTACGGCGGACGTCCTGCGTCGGCGGCAGGATCGGTCGGCAGGCTCGTGCTCATGGAATCTCCTTGTGGACGCGGACGATGTGGTGTCGGTGTGCTGACGTGCCCTGTCGGACCAGCGAGCTGACTCGGCGCCCCGGAGCCGTCGAGTCAGCGCCCCGGTCCGACCAAGCCCCTGACTCGCCGTACTGCGGACGCCGAGTCAGTGGCGCAGTCCGGCCGGCGCTCATGCCGTGGCTCCCGCGGACCGGGCGGCGTTCGCCCGCCGCTGCCGCTCCCATTCGGGACGGATGCGGGGGACGGCGTCGAGCAGCTTGCGGGTGTACTCGTGCCGGGGCGCGTCGAAGACGGCGTCCCGGTCGCCCTCCTCGACGATGCGCCCCTGGGTCATCACGGCGACCCGCGTGGCGATCTGCCGCACCACCGCGAGGTCGTGCGCGATGAACAGGTACGTCAGGCCCTCGGTGCGCTGCAGGTCCCGCAGCAGGTTGATGACCTGCGCCTGGACGGAGACGTCGAGCGCGGAGACCGCCTCGTCGCACACCACCACGCGCGGGCCGACCGCCAGCGCGCGGGCGATCCCGATGCGCTGCGCCTGCCCGCCGGAGAACTGCGCCGGGTACCGCTGCGAGTGGTCCGGGTCCAGCCCCACCCGCTCCATCAGCCCTCGGGTGAACGCCCGGGCACCGCCCGGCACCGGCCGCCCCTGGTAGACCAGGGGAGCGGTGACGATCCGCTCGACGGTGTGCCGCGGGTTGAGCGAGGAGTACGGGTCCTGGAAGACGACCTGTACCTCGCTGCGGAAGCGGTTCAGCGCGGACCGTTTGAGCGTCGTGACGTCCTCGCCGTCGAGCTCCACGGTGCCGGACGTGACGTCCAGCAGGCGCGCGGCGAGCCGTGCCGTCGTCGACTTGCCCGAGCCTGACTCGCCGACCAGGGCCAGCGTCTCGCCCGCGCGGAGCTCGAAGCTGACGTCGTCGACGGCCCGGAACCGCTCCGGGGGACGCAGCAGGCCGCCGGTGCCGAGCACCGGGAACTCCTTGACCAGGTTCGTGGCCCTCAGGAGCGGCTCGCTCATGCGGCACCTCCGTTCGTGGGGGCGTGCTCAGGGACGACGGCGGAGCCCGGCGTCACCGCGCGCAGCTCGCCGATCTCGTCGTCGATGCGCGGCACGGCGTCGAGCAGCGCCTGGGTGTAGGGGTGCTGGGGCCGCGTGAAGATCTGCTCGACGGCGCCCCGCTCGACGCACACGCCGTCCTTCATGACGACGATGTGGTCGGTGATCTCGCTGACCACGGCCAGGTCGTGCGTGATCAGCACCAGACCGGTGCCGGTCTCGCGGCGGATCTCCCGCAGCAGGTCCAGGATCTGGGCCTGCACCGTGACGTCGAGCGCGGTGGTCGGCTCGTCGGCGATCAGCAGCTCGGGTTCGGTGCTGAGCGCCATCGCGATCATGACGCGCTGGCGCATGCCGCCCGAGAACTGGTGCGGGTAGTGGTTCGCCCGCACCGAGGCGTCCCGGATGTGCACCCGCTCCAGCGCCTCGACCGCCACGCGCCGCGCCTCCCGGCGGGTCACGCCGGGGCGGTGGGCGCGGTACGCCTCCTCGATCTGCAGCCCGACCGTGTAGTACGGGTTCAGCGAGGACAGCGGGTCCTGGAACACCATGGCGATGCGGTCGCCGCGCACGCGGCGCAGGTCCGCCTCGGACATGCCGACCAGCTCCCGCCCGCGCAGCCGTACGCTGCCCGTTCGCCGGGCGGCCCGTGGCTGCAGGCCCATGATCGCGAGGCTGGTCATGGACTTGCCGGAGCCGGACTCGCCGACGATGCCGAGCGCGCCGCCGGGCTCCAGGTCGAGGTCCAGCGACCGGACGGCGTCCATCGGGCCGCGCGGCGTCGCGAAGGTGACCGTGAGGTCGCGTACCTCGAGCAGCGCGTCGGTGTCGTTCCTGGGGCTGGTCATGCGTTCACCCGCACTCTCGGGTCGATGGCGCTGTACACGACGTCGACCACGATGTTGCCGACGACGACGAGGAACCCGGCCAGCAGCGTGACACCCATGATCACCGGCTGGTCGTTGCGGGCGATCGAGTCGGCGGCCATCTTGCCGACGCCGTTGACGCCGAACACGGTCTCGGTGATGAGCGCACCGCCCAGCAGGCCGGCGAAGTCCATGCCGAAGATGGTCACCACAGGCGTCAGGGCCGGCCGCAGGGCGTGCCGCCGCCAGACGAGCGACCGGGGCAGGCCCTTGGCGTAGGCGGTCCGCACGTAGTTCTCGCGCAGCACGTCCAGCACGTTGGCGCGGGTCAGTCGCGTGTAGGCGGCCGCGTACCCGACCGCGAGCACGATCCACGGCATCACGAAGTTGAGGAACCACTGCACCGGGTCGTCCGCGAAGGCGACCGCCTGGGGGAACGGCAGCCACTGGAGCTGGACCACCAGCACGTACTGCAGCACGAGCGCCAGCACGTAGTTGGGGATCGACATGCTCGTGAGCGTCAGGCCGGTGGTGAACCGGTCCAGGAACGTGCCCTCCTTGACGGCGCTGAGCAGGCCGCCGACCACCCCGGCGAGCAGCCACAGCACCGCGGCGCCGAGGGCGATCGTCGCGGAGACTGGCAGCCGCTGCACGATCATGTCCCAGACGGCCTGGCTGGACTGGAACGAGTAGCCGAGGCACGGCGCCGCGCAGTCGACGGCGCTCGCGCCCTCGCCGTACGTGCGGCCCGCGAAGATGCCGGCGACGAACAGGAGGAACTGGGTGGTGAACGGCTGGTCCAGCCCGAGGTTGCCGCGGATCTGGTCGATCACCTCGGGCGTGCAGTTCTTGCCGCAGATCTGCACCGCCGGGTCCGGGGAGAGCGCGAAGAAGACCAGGTAGGTGAACAGGCACACCAGCAGCAGGACCACGAGCCCCGACGCGATGCGCGTGACGAGGAACCGGAGCATCAGCGACCCTCCTGGGCGTCGACGACGGCGCGCAGCCGGTCACCGAGCACGGTGAACGAGAGCACGAGCAGGAACAGGCACACGCCCGGCACCACGAAGTACGCGGGGTCGACGGCGTACCACTTCACGGAGGCGGCGATCATCTGCCCCCAGCTCGGGGCGGGTGGTACGACGCCGACGCCGAGGAACGACAGCCCGGCCTCGGTACCGATGTACCCGGGCACCGCGAGCGTCGACATCACGATGATGGTCGAGCGGAGGTTCGGCAGGATCTCGCGGAACACGATGCGCGTGCCGCTCGCTCCGGCGGCCCGGGCCGCCTCGACGAACTCGCGCTGCGCGAGCGACATGGTCTGCCCGCGCACGATGCGCGCCAGGTAGGGCCAGCCGAAGACCGAGATCACGACCACGAGCAGCGCCGACCGGTTGCCCGCAGGCAGCGCGGAGAGCACGGCGATCATGAAGATGAGCGCCGGGAAGGCCATGAGGAAGTCCATGATCCGTGAGACGACGAGGTCCACGCGCCCGCCGAAGTAGCCCGCCACGAGCCCGAGCGACACGCCGAGCACGGTGGTCAGCGCCGTCGCCGACAGTGCGATGCTCATCGAGACCCGCGCGCCGTGGACGATGCGCGCGAAGATGTCGCGCCCGCTGCCCGGCTCGACGCCGAGCCAGTGCTCGGCGCCCATGCCGCCCCACGGGCCGATCGGCATGCCACCGAGGTTGGGGTCGATGGCGCTCTGGTCGAACTCGTACGGGGTCCAGCCGCTGATCGAGGTGAGCACGGGCGCGAGGACCGCGACGAGGGTGACCAGGGCGATGTAGCCGAGGCCGAGCATCGCGCCGACGTCGCGCCGCAGGGTCTGCCAGGTCCCGCCGACACCGCCGCTCTGGGCGACGGTGCCGGCCGTGCCGGTGGTGAGGTCCGTCTGGGACGGCATCATCCGGGTCAGCCCTTCTCGGGGTCCTTGAGACCGACGCCGACGTAGTCGATGCCGCCGGTCGCGGCGTTCGCCGAGGAGAACAGGCCGGTGACGTTCTCGCCCGGCAGCATGACGCCCTTGGCGACCATGAGCGGGACGACAGGCGCCAGCTCGAGGATCTGCTCGTCGAGGTCGCCCCACTGCTCGTTGGCTGCGTCGATGTCCGTCATCGCCTTGATCTCGTCGATCCGCTCGTTGATGGCCGGGTCGTCGATCTGGGCGATGTTGCCGTTGCCCTTCTCGTAGATGTTGCGGCCGTCGAACAGCGGCGGGAGGAACGTCGCGGCCGACGAGGCCCAGTCCGGGCACCAGCCGGTGATCGCCGCGTCGTGCTGCTGCGACGGGGTGCCGATGGTCTCGTAGTAGGTGGACGTGTCGATCAGGTTGAGCTCGACCGTGATGCCCACCCGCTCCAGCGCCTGCTGGACCGCCTCGGCCTGGGCCTGCATGGACTCCTGGGCACGGATGTCGAGGGTCATCGTGAACCCGTCCGAGAGGCCCGCCTCGGAGAGCAGCTTCCTGGCGGCCTCGACGTCGCCGGTACCGTCCGCCGAGGGGTAGAGGTCGAAGTCCTTGTGGCCCGCGACCGACGGCGGCAGGATCGTCGTGGCCGGGTCACCGAGCTGCGTGCCGCCGCTCGCGTTCACGATGGTGGTGCGGTCGATCGCGTAGCTGATCGCCTGCCGGACGCGGACGTCGTCCAGGTGCTCCTTGGTCGTGTTCAGCCCCAGGTACGTGGTGCAGATGCCGGGGAACTCCAGGACGCGTTCCTTGAGCTGCGGCGTCTGCAGGCGCGGGAGCGTGGCGGGCTGGATGTTGCCCGCTATCGCGTTGACGTCGGAACCCTGCCCGGCGATGAGCCGCTCGTCGATGGTGGCCGGGTCGAGGCCGATGGTGAACTCCCAGCCGTCCGGCTTCGCGGCGCGCACCTCGTCCGTGGCCGGGTCCCAGCTCTCGTTGCGTGTCAGCTTGATCGTGCTGCCCGGTACGTACTCGGCGAGCTTGTACGGGCCCGAGGCGATGATGTCGTGGATGAACTCGTCGCCGGCGCCGCTGCCCGTGGGGAACGGCGTCGCGTTCACCTGGGAGAGCACGGCGTCGAACTCGGGGAACGGCTCCTTGAGGTGGAAGACGATCGTCTTCTCGTCGGGCGTCTCGATGGTCGGCAGGTCGCCGCTCCGGTACGGCCCCTCGTAGCCCTCCGGGGCGTCGATGACCTGCTTGAGGTACGGCGAGCCGATGCCGATCTCGGGGTCCCAGGCCCGGGAGATGCCGAACTTGACCTCGGCCGACGTGATCGGGTCGCCGTTGTCGAACTTCAGGCCGTCCTTGAGGGTGTACGTCCAGGTCAGACCGTCGTCGGACGCCTCGCCGAGGCTCTCGGCGAGGTCAGGGACGATCTCGGTCGGGTCCTCGGACGAGCCGGGCGCCGAGGTCGTGAGCTGCCGGTAGACCAGCCGGTAGAAGTTGTTCACCCCGCCGTCCCAGCCACGGGCCGGGTCGAGGTACGAGAAGTCGGCGTTCTGCAGGACGTGGACGGTGCCGCCCACCGCGGGCTCCGCGGTGAAGCCGCCACCCCCGGAGGAGTCGTCCGGGGCGCCGCCACCGCAGGCGGTGAGAGCGAGGGTCGTGGCGGCGGCGAGGACGGCTGCCGATATCCGATGGAGCTTCACGATGTGGCCTCTCGGTTGATGACGCCGGGGCGTCGAGGGGGCGTACGGGAAGGGGCGTGCGGGCAGAAGGCTTCGGGTGGGCCGGGTCCGGTCAGGTGTGCCGGAGCCAGACCCGCATCGCCCCGGGTTCGCGGTTCGCCCATAGGTGGTAGGGCACCAGCGGGACCTGCGTCGTCGTCGACGAGGTAGGAGGGTTGTCTCGGTGCGCGGTCGGGTACGGGTCGTCCGACGGCGCGGCCCGCCGGCTCACGTGAGCGGTCAGCGCATGCCGCAGCACGGGGTCGCCGGGCGGGTCGTCGGACGGCGGCGGCGCGTCGCCGACGTCGTGCACGACGAGCTCGTCGACCGGCGCGGGGGAGTCCGTCTGCTCCAGGCAGTGCACCACCGGCCCGCGCACGGCGGCGACGGCCCCGCGGGTCGCGTCGACGGCGGGGTGCGAGACGACGAGCGTCGGAGGCATCGGCAGGTCGAGCACCAGCTCGTGGCCCGGCCGCCACACCCGGGTCAGGCGCAGCCAGCCGTCCGGGGCTGTGTTCTCGACCGGCTCGCCGTCGACGGTGACCCGCGGCGCCGTCGCCCAGCCCGGGATGCGCAGCGTCAGCGTCGACGGCTCGTCCTGGGCGGCGAGCACGCGGACCGTGACACGCCCGTCCCAGGGGTAGTCGGTCACGACGTCGACGCAGAGGGCCGCTGAACGCACGCGGCACGCGGTGAGCAGCGCGATCATCAGGCCGTCCGGCGTCTCGAGCGCCACGTGGTCCTGGAGCGCGCTGATCCAGCGCGCCGCGTTCGGCGGGCAGCAGGCGCAGCCGAACCACCGGCGGCGCAGCGGCTCCGCCGGATCGACCGGCCGCCCGTCGGCGTGGTCGGGGCGGCGCTGCAGCGGGTTGTCGTAGAAGAAGCGGGTGCCGTCCAGCGAGACGCCCGCGGCGAACCCGTTGTAGAGGACCCGCTCCACGTGGTCCAGGACCGTGGCGCTCCCGGTGGCCAGGAACAGCCGCCAGCCCCACTGCATGGTGCCGATGGCGGCGCACGTCTCGGCGTAGGCGCGTTCGGAAGGCAGCTCGTACCGGTCGCCGAACGCCTCGTCCGAGTGTCGCGACCCGATCCCGCCCGTGACGTAGGACTTGGTGCGCACCATGTCGTCCCACAGGCGCAGCAGGTGGTCGATCGCGGCCGTGTCGCCGCGCTCGACGGCGACGTCGGTGGCGCCGGCCGCCAGGTAGACCATGCGCACGGCGTGCCCGGTCACCGTGTCCAGGTCGCGCAGCGCCGCGTGGTCCACGTAGTACGCGAGCCCGAACGGCGCGTGCGCGAAGAGGCCGGACCCGCGCCGCTCGACGAACAGCTCGGCCTGACGCAGGTAGGGCTCGTGACCCGTCTCGCGGTACAGCTCGACGAGCGCCGTCTCGATCTGCGGGTGGCCGCAGTACTCCGCACGGCCGTCCTCGCCGAACCGGCCCACCACGAGGTCCGCGAACCGGCGGGCGACCGCGAGCAGCCGGTCGTCGCCCAGCCTGCGCGTGGCGGCGAGCGCCCCCTGGATCAGGTGGCCGAGGTTGTACAGCTCGTGCCCTCCGGCCAGGTCCGTCCACGGCGCGACCGCGCCTGGGCCCTGGTGGAACGTCGACAGGTACCCGTCGTCGGCCTGGGCACGTTCGACGAGGGACACCGCCTCCTCGTAGAAGGCCCGGACGGTCGCGTCCTCGTGCGCCGCGTCTTCGGGGTCTCCGCCACGGGCCAGCTCGTACGCGGCCGCCTCCAGCGTCTTGTAGACGTCGGTGTCCATGAACGGGTAGCCGCCGCGGAACGGCTCGCCGGTCCGCTCGGCGATCCGGCGGATGTTGTCGAGGGCTCCGGAGGCCCGTACCTGCTCGACGACGTGGGGGAGGGTCGCGGCGGTGTTGCGCTGCTGCCACCGGCCCAGCAGGCCGTCGGTGAGCGTCACCTGGGCCGCGCGCTGCAGAGCCGTTGTCCTGGCGTCGTTCCGCATCGTCCTCCGCTCTCGGTCCATCGATCAGCGATATGTGATGCGTGATATTCTACTGATCGACGGTGGCGGTGTCGATGGGGTGAATGTAAACGACGCGTTTCCGCGCCGCATTGCCGATCTCGACCCCTGCATCCAGGCCGTTCCGCCCGGCCTCGGGTACCCTCAGGCGCCGTTGGCGACGGGGTTCGCATCCCGTGTAATATACTACTAGCCAGGCCTGACCACCCAGGAGTGCAGCATGAGCGCCACAACACCCACCCCGTCGGTCCGTCGTCTACCGCCGGTCGCGAGCCTGCGCGAGCAGGTCCACCGCGCCCTCGTTGCGGCGATCGTCGCCGGTGAGCTCGAACCCGGTGAGCTCGTGTCCGTGCCGACGCTCGCCGCACGGTTCGACGTGTCGGCGACGCCGGTGCGCGAGGCGGTGCTGGACCTGGAGCGGCGCGGGTTCCTGGAGGCGGTCCGCAACAAGGGGTTCCGGGTCACCCGCGTGAGCGACCAGACCCTGCGGCACGTCGCCGCCGTCCGGCTGGTGATCGAGCCGGTCTGGATGGAGCGGCTGGCCAAGTCCTTCCCCGTCGGGCAGCTCGCGGAGTTCCGCGCGCTGGCCGACGAGATCGTCGAGGGTGCGCGCACCGGCGACCTGGTCGCGTACCTGCAGGCGGACCAGACGTTCCACCTGCGGCTCATGGGTCTGCTGGGGAACCCGGTGGCCGGCGAGATCGTCGCCGACCTGCGCGACAGGGCGCGCCTGCTCGGGCTGTCGACGATGGTCGCGAGCGGCACGCTCGCCAGCTCGGCCCAGGAGCACCACGAGCTGCTCGACCTGCTCGCCGCCGGCGACGGGCCGGGCGCCAAGGCGCTCATGGAGCGGCACATCGGGCACTCGCTCGGTACGTGGGCGGGCAAGCCGGAGGACTGACGCCGACGTCGGTCGGGCTTGTCGGATCGCGCAAGAGGAACTCGTCGAGGGGATGGATGTGGCAGCGGACGTCGTGATCGTCGGCGCCGGGATACTCGGCGCGGCCTGCGCGCGCGCCCTCGCCCGGGCGGGCGCCCGGGTGACCGTCCTCGACCGCGGGCCGGCCGCCGCCGCGACCAGCGCCCACGGTGAGGGCAACCTGCTGGTCTCCGACAAGGGCCCCGGCCCGGAGCTGGAGCTCGCCAAGGTGTCGCTGCGCCGGTGGGCCGCGCTCGCGGACGAGCTGGCGGACGAGCTCGGGCCCCGGTTCCCCTCGGTCGAGCACGAGGTCAAGGGCGGCCTGGTGGTGGTCACGTCTGCTGACGGCCTGGCCGGACTGCGCGGGTTCGCCCAGGCGCAGCGCGCGTCCGGCGTCGACGCGGTGGTCGTGACCGCCGAGGAGGCGCGCGAGCTCGAACCCGACCTGGCGCCCGGCGTCGTGGGGGCCGTCCACTACCCGCAGGACGCCCAGGTGCAGCCCGTCGCGGCCGCCGAGGCGCTGCTCGCGTCCGCGCGTCGCGCCGGCGCGGAGGTCCGTACCGGCGTCGAGGTGACCGGCCCGCTGCTCGGGGCCGACGGCGCTCTCGCCGGCGTCGTGACGTCGCAGGGCGAGGTGGCCGCGGGCGCCGTCGTCGTGGCGGCCGGCCCCTGGTCGGCGGAGGTCACCCGACGGCTCGGCTCCTGGCTTCCCGTGCGCCCCCGCCGCGGGATGGTGCTCGTGACCACCCCCATGCACCAGCGGATCCGGCACAAGGTCTACGACGGCGACTACTTCGCCGCGACGCAGTCGGCGGGCGCCGAGCTGCAGACCTCCGCCGTCATCGAGTCCACACGCGGCGGGACGGTGCTGATCGGGTCGAGCCGTGAGCAGGTCGGGTTCGACGAGCGCTTCCGTGCCGAGGTGCCCGCCGAGCTGGCGCGGCGCGCGGTAGCGGTGTTCCCGTTCCTGGCGCGTACCCAGGTGATGCGGTCCTACCTGGGCTTCCGCCCGTACATGCCCGACCACCTGCCGGTGATCGGCCAGGACCCCGTCCGCGCCGGGCTGTGGTTCGCGACGGGCCACGAGGGCGCCGGCGTCGGACTGGCTCCCGCGACCGGCGACCTGCTCGCCGCGGCGCTGCTCGGGTTCGAGCCCGCGGTGGATCCCAGCCCGTACGCCGCCGACCGGCAGACGCTCCGGGACCTTCGGCCCGCCGACGTGTCAGACGTACAGGTTACTCGGGTGACCCCTGCGTCTGACATGTCGGAGGGCGCTCGCGGGGAGGTGTTGTCTTGACGTCGCGACGCATGCTCCCGGAGCGGGACCTGGTCGAGCCGGGGCCTGACCGCCCGCTGACGGTCCTGGTCGACGGCGAACCCGTCACCGGGACGGCCGGTCAGACGATCGCCGGGGTGCTGCTCGGTGCCGGACGGCGCGAGTGGCGCACCACGACGGGCGGGGCGCCGCGCGGCGTGTTCTGCGGGATCGGCGTGTGCTTCGACTGCCTCGTCGAGGTCAACGGCCTGCGGGACGTGCGCGCGTGCCTGCGGCGTGCGCAGGACGGCGACGTCGTGACCCGGCAGGGCGGACCGGGGGAGGCTCGATGAGCGACGCGACGAGACACGTGGTCGTCGTCGGCGCGGGCCCGGCGGGGCTCGCGGCCGCGCGGGCCGCCGCGAGCGTGGGCGCCAGGGTCACGCTGCTCGACGCCGCCGACGGGCTCGGCGGCCAGTACTGGCTCCACCTGCCGGCCGAACGCCCGGCCCGCCGCGAGGGTCTGCTGCACCACAGGTGGGCGACCTTCGTCGAGCTCGACGCCGTCCTGCGGGCGCACCCGGACGTCACGGTGCTGCCCTCGGCCCAGGTCTGGTCGCTCGAACGGCTCGACTCCGGTGTCCGGCTCAACGTCCTGGTCGGGGAGCCCGACGGCGCGGCGCGAGAGGCCCTGGCGCTCCAACCCGACGCTCTGGTGCTCGCGACGGGTGCCCACGACCGCACCCTGCCGTTCCCCGGCTGGGAGCTGCCCGGCGTCTACTCGGCGGGGGCGGCGCAGGCGCTGGCGAAGGGGGAACGGGTGGCGGTCGGACGGCGCGTCGTCGTCGCCGGGGCGGGCCCGTTCCTGCTGCCCGTCGCGTCGTCGCTGCTGCGGACCGGCGCCGACGTCGTCGGCGTGCACGAGGCCGGCCGGCTCGGCTCCCTCGCCCGCGGCTGGCTGGACCGGCCGTTGGCGCTGGCCTGGGCCGCCGGCAAGGCGGGCGAGCTGGCCGGATACGTTCGCGACCTGGTGCGCCACCGCGTGCCGTGGCGGCCCGGCGAGGCGGTGGTGGCCGCGCACGGCGACGGGCGGGTCGAGGCGGTGACCGTGGCGCGGCTCGACGAACGCTGGGCACCGGTCACCGGGACGGAGCGGCAGGTCGAGGCCGACGCGGTGTGCGTGAGCCACGGCTTCACGCCGCGCCTCGAGCTGGCGGTCGCCGCCGGGTGCGATCTCACGCCGAGCCGGTTCGTGGTGGTCGACGAGACCCAGGCCACGTCCGTGCCCGGGGTGTGGGCCGCCGGCGAGGTCACCGGTATCGGTGGCGCCGACGCCGCACTGGCCGAGGGCACGGTGGCCGGGACCGCGGCGGCGGGCGGCGACACCGGCACCGGAGCGGCCCGTGCGGCCGGCCGGGCACGCACCCGGGCGCACGGCTTCGCGGCACGCATCGAGGCCGCACACGGCATCCGCGGCGGCTGGACCGGCTGGCTGCGCGACGACACCGTCGTCTGCCGCTGCGAGGAGACCACCTACGGGCGCGTGCGCGAGGTCGTCGAGCTCACCGGATCGCACGAGCCGCGCTCCGTGAAGCTCACCAGCCGCGCCGGGCTCGGCCCGTGCCAGGCGCGCATGTGCGGCCGGACGCTCCAGGAGCTCCTGGCCGACCCGGCGGCCGCCGGCGACGGTGCGCCCGGCGCCGCGCCGACCATGGACCGCCGTCCGTTCGTCGTCCCGGTCCGGCTGGGCGACCTGACAGCCCTACCCGACCCGCCCACCACAATCCCACGAACCTCAGGAGACCGGACATGAACCAGCGCTTCGACCTCGGCGGCGTGATCGTCGCCACCACCCTCGCCTTCAAGCCGGACGCGTCCGCCCCCGCCGGGCTCGCCGTCGACTACGAGCGGTTCGCCGCGCACTGCGAGTTCCTGATCGACAACGGCTGCCGCGGCGTCGGCCCGAACGGCTCGCTCGGCGAGTACTCGTCGCTGACCGACGACGAGCGCCGCAAGGTCGTGCAGACCGCCGTCGCCACCGTCGGGGACCGGGGTCTCGTCGTCGCCGGCGTGCACGGCGTCGGCTCGCACCAGGCCAAGCACTGGGCGGAGCTCGCGAAGGAGGACGGCGCGGACGCCGTCCTGCTGCTCCCGCCCACGCTCTACCGCGCGAACCGGTCCGAGGTGATCGCGCACTATGCCGCCGTCGACGAGGTCGGCCTGCCGATCATGATCTACAACAACCCGATCGACACGAAGGTCGACCTCACGCCCGACCTCCTCGCGGAGCTCGCCCAGCTCGAGAACGTTGTCGCCGTCAAGGAGTTCTCGGGCGACGTGCGGCGCGTGCTGGAGATCAAGGAGCTGGCCCCGGAGCTCGACGTGATCGCAGGCGCCGACGACCTGCTCTTCGAGTCGCTGGTGGCGGGCGCCACCGGCTGGTTCGCCGGCTACCCGAACGCGTTCCCGCGCGAGGCGGTCGAGATGTACACCCTGGTCACCGAGGGGCGGATCGCCGAGGCGCGCGAGCTGTACCGGCACCTCGTGCCGGCGTTCCGCTGGGACTCCCGCACCGAGTTCGTGCAGGCGATCAAGCTCTCGATCGACCTCGCCGGCCAGAGCTACGGTGGTCCCACCCGCCCGCCCCGCGGCCCCTTGTCGGCAGAACACGAGGCCCAGGTCCGCAAGGACACGGAGCAGGCCCTCACCTACATCGCCTCCCGTTGAGTGCTGGATATTTGCCCTCTCGAAAGGATTCGACAGGGCAAATACCCAGCACTCAACGGACCAAGGAGACAGCATGCGTACCAGTCGGACCATCAGCGCCGTCGACTCGCACACCGAGGGGATGCCCACACGGGTCGTGACCGGGGGTGTCGGGGTCATACCCGGGGACACCATGAACGACCGGCGGCTGTACTTCATGGAGCACCTGGACGACCTCCGGCTGTTCCTCATGAACGAGCCGCGGGGGCACGCCGCGATGAGCGGCGCCATCCTCCAGCCGCCGACCCGGCCCGACTGCGACTGGGGCGTCGTCTACATCGAGGTGTCCGGCTGCCTGCCCATGTGCGGGCACGGCACCATCGGCGTGGCGACGGTCCTCGTCGAGACGGGCATGGTCGACGTCGTCGAGCCGGTCACCGAGATCCGGCTCGACACGCCCGCCGGGCTCGTCGTCGCCAAGGTGGCCGTCAGCGACGGCCACGCCGACGCCGTGACCATCGAGAACGTGCCGAGCTTCGTGACGGCGCTCGACCAGGTCATCGAGGTGCCCGGCTACGGGACGGTCCCGTACTCGATGGCGTTCGGCGGCAACTTCTACGCGCTCGTCGACCTCGACGATCTCGGGCTGCCGTTCGACCGGACGCGCCAGCAGGACCTGCTCACCGCCGGGCTCGCGATCATGGACGCGATCAACGAGACCGCCATGCCCATGCACCCCTCGCTCGACGGCGTGGAGGGCTGCCACCACGTCGAGCTCATCGCCCCGGGCTCCGACGCACGACACTCGCGCCACGCGATGGCGATCTACCCGGGCTGGTTCGACCGGTCGCCCTGCGGCACCGGGACCTCGGCCCGCATGGCCGAGCTCTGGGCCCGCGGCGAGCTCGCGCTGCACACCGACTTCGTCAACGAGTCGTTCATCGGCAGCCGGTTCGTCGGCCGCCTGGTCGCCGAGACCGACGTCGCCGGGGTGGCCGCCGTCGTACCGACCATCACCGGGCGCGCCTGGGTGACCGGGACCGCCAGCTACGTGCTCGATCCCAGCGACCCGTTCCCGACGGGCTTCGTCTTCTGACTCGGCCTGCTCGACCCGCCGCCCGACCCGACCCGCCACCGCTGAGGAGCCGACCCATGACCGCCACCGCGGCACCCGACCTCGACCGCACCGTCGACGACGTCGCCCGCCGGGCCGCCGACGCCTTCGACGACCTCTCCCGCACGACACCCGGTGTCCGCGCCGCGGGGCTGCGCGCCGCGGCGGCCGCGCTGGCCGACCATGCGGACGAGCTCGTCGCCGTCGCCCAGGAGGAGACCGGACTCGCCGAGGCCCGCCTGCGCGGCGAGCTGAGGCGCACGGGGGTGCAGCTGCGCCTGTTCGCGCACGTGGTGACCGACGGCGCCTACCTCGACGTCCGCCTCGACGAGGCGGACCCCGACTTCGTCCTCGGCCCCCGACCCGACCTGCGCCGCAGCCTCTGGCCCGTCGGTCCCGTGCTGAATTTCGCGGCGAGCAACTTTCCGTTCGCGTTCTCCGTCGCCGGCGGGGACACCGCGGCGGCGCTCGCGGCGGGCTGCCCCGTGATCGTCAAGGCGCACCCCGGGCACCCGCTGCTGTCCGAGCGGGTGGCGGACCTGGTCTCGGCCGCGCTGACCGAGGCCGGGCTGCCTGAGGCCACGCTGCAGCTCGTCACCTCGCAGGACGCCGGGATCGCGCTCGTCGAGCACCCGGCGGTGCGGGCCGCCGCGTTCACCGGGTCGCAGCGGGTCGGTCAGCTCCTCGCGGCCCGGGCCGCCGCACGGCCCGACCCGATCCCGTTCTTCGGCGAGCTGGGCAGCGTCAACCCGGTGCTCGTCTCACCGGCGGCGCTCCGCGAGCGGGCGGCCGAGCTGCTGGCCGGGTACGTGGCGAGCGTGTCCGGTTCGGCGGGCCAGCTCTGCACCAAGCCGGGCTTCCTCCTCGTCCCGCAGGGCGCCGAGTACGACGACGTCGTGGCCGCCGCCGCGGCGCAGGTGCCGGAGTACCGGCTGCTGAACCCGTCGATCGCCGACGGGTACGAGCGGCGTGTCGCGCAGGTGCTGGGCGTGGACGGCGTCCGGATGGTGCACCGGGGCGGATTCCGCCGGGACGACGACGGGCAGGGCTGGGTGACGCCGACCTTCGTCGCCGTCCCGCTCGACCTGCTCCGGAGCGCCGGGCCGGCGCTGCTCGACGAGGTGTTCGGGCCGTTCTCCGTGATCGTGGAGTACCCGGACGGTACGGACCTGGGCGCCGTCGTCGGCGAGCTGTTTCCCGGGAACCTCACGCTGACGCTGCACCTGGGGGCTGGGGAGGCCGACGACGAGGCGGGTTCGTTGGTGGCCCGCCTGGCCCGGCACGCAGGGAGGATCCTGCTCGGCGGCTGGCCGACGGGCGTCGCTGTCACGCCGGCGATGCAGCACGGCGGGCCCTGGCCCGCGACGACGACCGACGGGACATCGGTCGGCACGGCGGCGATCGGCCGGTTCCTACGCGGGGTCACCTTCCAGGACGCCCCGCAGGAGCTGCTGCCCCCGCCGCTGCGCGACGACAACCCCTGGGGCGTGCCGCGGACGATCGCACGGCGCGGCGAGTCGGCATCCTGGTGACGTCTGGCGGTCAGTCAGCAGGCTGGTGCGCGCAGGCCCTACAGGCCCGTCATGCGGAGCATCGCCTCCGTGTAGCGCTCGCCGCTGACCTGGATCCGCTCGGCGCCGACCGCGATCTCGGCCAGGTCAGCGGCGGTGAGGTCGACGTCGGCGGCGCCGATGTTCTCCTCGAGACGGCTCGTCCGGCGGGTCCCGGGGATCGGGACGATCCACGGCTTCTGGGCGAGCAGCCAGGCGAGCGCGACCTGCGCCGTCGTGCAGCCCTTGCGGGCCGCGACGGCGCCGAGCAGCTCGACGAACGCCTGGTTCGCGTCGCGGTTGTCCGCCTGGAAGCGCGGCAGGCCGGTGCGCATGTCGTCCTGGGTGAGCTGCGTCGCGGAGGTCAGCGCACCCGTGAGGAACCCTCTGCCGAGCGGGCTGAACGGGACGAACCCGATCCCGAGCTCCTCGAGCACCGGCAGGATCTCGGGCTCGGGGTCCCTGGTCCACAGCGAGTACTCGCTCTGCAACGCCGTGACCGGCTGGACCGCGTGCGCGCGACGGATCGTGTCCGCTCCTGCCTCCGACAGCCCGAACCGGCGCACCTTGCCCGCCTCGATCAGCTCGGCGACGGCGCCCGCGACGTCCTCGATCGGGACCTGAGGGTCGACGCGGTGCTGGTAGAAGAGGTCGATCACGTCCGTGCCGAGCCGCCGCAGGGCGGCGTCGGCCACGTCACGGATGCGCTCGGGGCGGCTGTCCGTCCCGACGCTCCGGCCTTCCTCGTCGAGCTTGAACCCGAACTTCGTGGCGATGACCACCTGGTCGCGCACCGGGGCGAGCGCCTCGCCGACCAGCACCTCGTTGACGAACGGGCCGTACACCTCGGCCGTGTCGAAGAGGGTGATCCCGCGGTCGACCGCACCGCGCAGGACCGCGATCATCTCTTCGCGGGTTCCAGGGTTGGGACCGTAACCCTCGCTCATGCCCATGCAGCCCAGGCCGATGGCCGAGACCTCGAGGCTGCTCGTCCCGGATCCCAGTGTTCGTGTCCGCATCAGTGGCTCCTCGGTCGGTACGGGCGGAAGAAGTCGCGCAGCTCCTGCGCGTAGAGCTCGGGCTCCTCGAAGGCCGCGAAGTGCCCGCCCCGGTCGGGTTCCGTCACGCGGACCGTGTTGGCCGTGCGCTCGAGCCAGGCCCGCGGCGGGCGGACGACGTCGCTGCGGAAGATGGAGAACCCGGACGGCACCTCGACCCGGCGGGTGAGCTGCTGCGCGGGGATGGCCGCGTTCGCGTTGTACATCCGCATGGACGACCCGATGGTGCCCGTGAGCCAGTAGATCGTGATGTTGGTGAGGATCTCGTCCTGGGTGTAGCCGCGCTCGACGCCGCCGTCGCTCCACGACTGCAGCTTCTCGACGATCCAGGCCGCCAGCCCGGCGGGGGAGTCGTTGAGCGCCGCCGCGACGGTCTGGGGCTTGGTGCGCTGGATCGCGCCGTAGGCGCCCTCGGTCGCGCTCCACGTCGCGGCCTCGGCGAACCACGCCCGCTCCGCGGCGGTGAGCGTCGCCGGGTCGCCGGCGAAGACGGGCAGGCCCCCGTCCGTGCGGTGCACCGCGACGACGCGGTCGGGGTGGTCGAGCGCGAGGTACCGGCTCACGTGGCTGCCCAGGTCCCCGCCCGCGGCCCCGAACCGCTCGTAGCCGAGCGTCCGCATGAGCTCGGCCCACAGCCCGGCGACGGCGACCGAGCTCAGCGGTGCCCCGGTCGGCCGGTCCGAGTACCCGAAGCCGGGCATGTCGGGGACGACGACGTCGAACGCGTCGGCCGGGTCGGCGCCGTGCGAGCCCGGGTCGGTCAGGAGCGAGACGACCTTGGAGTACCGCCAGAACGAGTCCGGCCAGCCGTGGCAGAGGACCAGGGGAAGCACCGGACCGGTCGGAGCCGCCGCGCGGGCGTGCACGAAGTGGATCCCGTGCCCGCCCACCCCGACGCGGAACCGGGGCAGTCGCGCGAGCGCGGCCTCCTGCGCCGGCCAGTCGAACCCGTCAGCCCAGTACGCGACCAGCTCACGGAGGTGGTCGAGGTCGGTGCCGAGCGACCAGCCGGCGTCCTCGGGGGCGTCGGGCCAGCGGGTCGCCCGCAGCCGCGCACGGAGGTCTTCGATCGCCTCGGGGGCAGTCCGCGCGACGAACGGCTCGGGGGCAGCAGGGGTGTCCGGCACGGACCTCACCCTACGTGGACGGCCGTTGTGAGGCGACGGTGACGAGGATGCCGGGGCGGTCGGACCGTCAGCGCAACAGGTGCTGGACGCGCCGGACCGCGAGCGCGGCCGCGGTCAGGCCGAACGCGGCACCGCCGACGGCGACGGCGCTCGCGCCCGCCGGGTGGCCGGCGCCGTCCAGCACGATGCCCATGTGGTCGAATGCCGCGACGTCGTTGGCCGCGAGGTACCAGGCGATCAGGTACAGCACCTGGAACACGCGCGGGGTGCGCGTGACGGTGCCGAGCAGCAGCGCGAGCGACGGGATGAACAGCGCACCGGCGGCCCAGTGCGCGGCACGCACGGCGTCGCCGTCGAGCAGCATGCCCGCCAGCGGTCCGACGGCGGTCCCCGCCGTGAGCGCGACCCCGGCCAGCCACTGCGCGGCCGTCCGGTCCAGGCTGCCCGGGTAGGCGCCGAGCAGGGTGTCCATGCCGTGCTCGAGGTGCTGCGTACCCAGCCGCGACCAGACGAGGACCGGCCAGATCCAGGCCGCCGCCAGCATCGCCGTCCCCGGCCCGTTCCAGGCGACCGCCGCGACGTTCAGCCCGGCGGCGATGAGCCACCACCACCTGGACAGGTCCGACGTCAGGACGCGCAGCTCCCCGGCGACCATCCGAGCCAGGGCCGGTCGCCGTCCGACCGGAGCGGCCGTCAGCGAACCGGCCGTCAGCGAACCGGCGGACAGCGAACCGGCACCCCCCGGCGCCGCGGCAGCAGCAGCGATGTCCGCCCCGAGCTCCGTGGCATGTGCCGCACCCACCCCCGTCCCAGCAGCGACCGCACCCCGCCGCGCCTCGGCCGCCCGGGCCACGTCGAACCGGTCGAACCACAACGCCGGGAGCACAGCGACCAGGACCGCGACCAGGAGCACCACGAGACGTCCGGCCACGAGCTCGCCGGTCGGCACGAGCCCGTCCCAGTCGAAGACGCGCAACGGCTCGTCGATGCCGGTCAGGCCCAGGCTGAACCCGCCGGCCCGCGGCAGGCCCTGCTCGACGACGGACGCTCGCATCGACTCGACCACCAGCCCGAAACCACCGAACGGCACGCCGCCGCTGCCGATCAGCAGGAACGTCCACACGAAGAACCACACGATGTTGCCGAGGCCCGCGCGCAGCGGCCGGACCGTCTCGAACAGCACCGCGGCGGCCGACGTCACCGCCAGCACGGGCAGCGTGAACAGCGCGAAGGGCGCCAGCAGTGCTGCCAGGTCCACCGTGTACGACTCGCCCCGCGCGACCTGGAGCGCGAGCGCCGTCCCGGCGAGCACCCCCGCCATCGACGCAAGGACCAGGAAGTTGCTCAGCAGCTTGCCCAGGAGATAGGTGGGACGGGACAGCGGCGTCGCCGCGAGCACCTGCCCCACCCTCGTGAGCCGGTCACGCGTGATCGTTCCCCGCACCACGTAGAACCCGCCGAGCATGAGCCACAGCCCGCCCGCGAGCGCCGTGACGGTGCCGACCCAGGCGCCGTCGTACAGCCCCCGGTAGCCCCCGGCGTTCATGATCACCCACACCGAGTCGGCGGGCGGGATCGCCAGCCACCCCAGCCCGATCGCCGCGGCCAGCGTGACCAGGTAGGCGGGCCGCCGGGTGCGCTCGCGGAAGTCGGCGACGGCGATCCCCAGCAGGGCGCTCATCGGACGACGTCCGCGTTCGCGGGGGAGCCGTGCACCACGGCGAGGTAGGCGTCCTCGAGGTCCGGGGCGACCGGGACCGCGTCGGCGACCGGCGCGGAGGCGGCGAGCACACGCACCCGCATCCCCGCGGGAGTGCGCACCTGCTTGCTGATCACGTGGCGCTCGCGGAGCACCTGGAGCGCGTCCGCGGGGACGGTCACCTCCCACACCTGCCCCTGGGCGAGCCGCAGCACGTCGTGCGGGGCGCCGCGCACGAGGAGCCGGCCGCCCGCCATGATCGCGATGTCGGAGGCGACGGACTCGATGTCGGACGCGATGTGGGTGGAGAGCACGACCACCCGGTCGGTGGCGAGGTCGCTCAGCAGGTTGCGCAGCACCACGCGCTGCTCGGGGTCCAGCCCGGCCGACGGCTCGTCGACGACGAGCACCCGGGGATCGGTGAGCAGCGCCTGGGCGATGCCGACCCGGCGGAGCATGCCGCCCGAGTAGCCGCCGAGCGGCCGCTTGCCCGCGCCGGCGAGGTCGAGGATCTCCAGCAGCTCGCCGATCCGCGCCCGGGCGGCGCGGGCGCCGACCCCCTTGACCGCGGCCAGGTAGGACAGGAACTCGGGCGCGCTCAGGTGCGGGTACACGCCGAAGTCCTGCGGGAGGTAGCCGAGGCGCCGGCGGAGCGCGTCGGGCCGGCGCACCGCGTCGGCGCCGTCGAACAGCACCTGCCCGCCGCTCGGCCTGGTCACCGTGGCGGCGATCCGCATGAGGGACGACTTGCCGGCACCGTTCGGACCGAGCAGTCCGATCAGGCCGTCGCCGAGGCGCAGGGTGACGGCGTCGACGGCGCGCGGGCCGCCGCGGTACTGCTTCGTGACGTCCACGAGCTCGAGTACGGGTTGCATGTGCCGATGGGACCATCCGCGTTGGTGGGCGGTCACTACCACCAGGGACCGAACCGGAGGTAGGGCTAGCACTACCTTCCCCGCCGGCCACCGGGCGGCCGTCTAGCATGACGGCGTGCGAGAGGTAGGCCCGCGAACGGCGCTGGAGTCCGTCACCTGGCCCCGGCTGCTGCTGAGCTGGTGGCCGTGGCGGTCCCTGGCGTACCTGCTGAGCACCCTGCCGCTCGGCGCCGTCGCCGGTGCGCTCTCGGTGGTCCCGGCGGTGCTGCTCGCCACGGGTGCGGCCGCCGGCACGCTCGCGCCGGACACGGCGGTGGTGCTCGTCGTGCTCGAGCTGCTGCTCGTGGTCGGCTTCGGGCCCTGGTTCGCCCGGCTCCTGGCGGCGCCGGAGCGGCGTCGGCTGGCCTGGGTGGACGGCCGCCCGATGCCGGAGCGACGGCTCCCGGTCCACGGCGTGCCGGACGGTGCGGCCGGGAACCCGGTCCTTGCCCGTTATGCCGACCCGGCGACGTGGCGGGAGGTCGGCTGGCTGCTCGTGCTCGCGACGGTCGCACCCGCCGTGTCGGCCGCGGCGCTCCTGCTCGGGCTGCTCGTCGGTCTCTACGCGGTCAGCCCGCTCGTGCTGCTGGGGCAGAGCCCGGGCGACGGACCGGTCGCCCTGGGGCCGTGGTCGGTCTCCACGGTGGCCGAGGCGGTCCCGTTCGCGGCCACAGGGATCGGGCTGCTGCCGGTGGTCGGGTACGTCTGGACGGTGGTGGCCGGTGGGCTGGCCGACGTCGCGCGCCGCCTGCTGGTCGGCGCCGAGAGCGAGGTCCGGGCCGAGCTGGTCGAGGTGTCGCGTTCGCGTGCCCGCCTCGCCGACGCGTTCGACGCCGAACGCCGCCGGATCGAGCGGGACCTGCACGACGGTGCCCAGCAGCGCCTCGTCAGCCTGACGCTGCAGCTCGGCCTGGCCCGGCTGGACGTGCCGCAGGACTCGCCCGCCGGGCGGTCCCTCGCCAGCGCGCACGACCAGGCCAAGGAGCTGATGACCGAGCTGCGCGAGCTGATCCAGGGCATCCAGCCGCAGACCCTGACCGACCTGGGCCTGCCCGCCGCGCTCGGCGAGCTCGCCGACCGCTCACCCGTGCCGGTGCACGTCGACGCCGCGGTCGACCCCCGCCCCGAGCCCAAGGTCGAGTACACCGCGTACTTCGTCGTCTCGGAGGCCCTGGCCAACGTCGCCAAGCACGTGGGCGCCGCGGGCACCGCCCGGGTGACGGTCCGCCGCGCCACCGGGCCCAGAGGGGACACCCTGACGGTCGAGGTGACCGACGACGGACCCGGGGGAGCGGACCCCGCGCGGGGCACCGGGCTGGCCGGGCTCGCCGACCGGGTAGCGGTCATGGGCGGCAGGATGCTCCTGTCCAGCCCGCCCGGCGGGCCGACGACGGTGCGCGCCGAGCTGCCGTGCGATCCGGAGGGCGCGCCGTGAACGGCACGATCAGCGTCGTCGTCGCCGAGGACGGCGTCCTCCTGCGCGTCGGTCTGGTCGGCCTGCTCGAACGGTTCGGGTTCGAGGTGCGCGCGGCCGTGGCGGACGCCGACGCGCTGCGCGCTGCCGTCGTCGACCACGATCCCGACCTGGTGATCACCGACATCCGGATGCCGCCGACGCATACGGACGAAGGGCTGCGGGCGGCGGTCGAGCTCCGTGCCGCGCACCCGGGGCTGGCCGTCGTCGTGCTGAGCCAGTACGTGCAGCACTCCTACGCCGCCGACCTCTTCGGCACGGGCGACGGCCGCGGGGTCGGCTACCTCCTGAAGGACCGGGTGGTCGACGTCGAGGAGTTCGTCGACTCGCTGCGCCGCGTCTGCGCCGGCGGGACCGCGGTGGACCCGCAGGTGGTCGGGCAGCTCGTGCGGCGGCGGGACGACCCGCTGTCCGCGCTCACGACACGCGAGCGTGACGTGCTGGGGCTGCTCGCGGAAGGGCACTCGAACGCGTCGATCGCCCGCCGCCTGTTCGTCACCGAGGCAACCGTGGGAAAGCACGTGGGCAACATCTTCGTGAAGCTCCGCCTGCCGCAGACGGATGACACCAACCGCCGGGTGCTCGCAGTGCTCGCGCACCTGGCGGGGCAGGGCGGCTAGCGGGGCAGGACGGCTAGCAGGGCGGGGCGGCTAGCTCGTCAGCCGGCGGGCCGCGTCCAGCAGGGCGCGGGTCCCCTGGACGAGCGCGCGCAGGTCGTCGACGGAGAGCAGGGCGAGGAGGTCCGGCGGCAGGTCCTCGTCGTGCGCGACGAGGCGCCGGATCGCCTCGGCCCCCTTCTCGGTGCTGGTCACCCGGCGGACCCGGCCGTCGACCGGGTCCGGCGTGCGCACGGTCATGCCTGCGGCCGTCAGCCGGTCCAGGATCCCGGAGACCGTCGCGGCCGAGACGCCGAGCGCCTCGGCCAGCCGCTGCGGCGTCGACTCGCGGTCGACCTGGACCAGCGCCAACGCCCGAAGCTGCTGCACGGTCAGGTCCGTCTCCAGCAGGGGACGCAGCCGCGCGGCGAAGAACTCCTCGCCGAGCAGGCGGTGCAGGTCGGCGAGCTCGGCGACGAGCCGGTCGTGGGTCTGGTCGGTCACGGGGCGACTGTAGTCGGCAACTTCACCCGCTCCGAACACCCGCCTCGGCCGCACCGAGACGGAGTTGCGCGGCGGGAACCCGGGCCGGATCCTTTGCGTTAGGCAAAATACTGCGCCGACGGAGTCGCGGGACCCGGCGTAACCCCAGATCTGGAGGCAGTGTGTTCCGTCTTGCCCGTATGTCGCTCGCGAACCGCGCGCTCGTCGCGCTCGCGACCATCGCCGTCTTCGTCGTCGGCATCTACAGCATGGGGCAGCTCCGGCAGGAACTCATCCCGTCGATGAACGTGCCGATGGTGGCGGTGACCGCCGCCGACCCGGGCACCTCGCCCGAGATCGTCGCGGACCGGGTCACCGGCCCGATCGAGACGGCGGTCGAGACCATCGACGGCGTCACGGGCGTGACCTCCACCGTCTCGACGGGCGTCTCGACGACGACGGTCGAGCTGGAGTACGGCACCGACGCCGACGCGATCGAGCAGGAGATCACCTCAGCGGTGGACGGCCTCCGCGACCTGCCGGAGGGCGTCGAGCCCCAGGTCATGGCCGGTTCGCTCGACGACCTGCCCGTGGTGCAGCTCGCGGTCTCCGGCGACGGCACCGAGCAGGAGCTCACCGACGCGATCGAGTCCGCCCTGGTGCCCGAGCTGTCGGGCATCGCGGACGTCCGCGACGTCACCGTGACCGGGACCACCGAGCGCCAGGTGGTGATCGAGACGGACGACGAGAAGCTCGCCGCGGCCGGGCTCAGCGCCGCACAGCTCTCGTCGCTGCTGCAGGAGAACGGCACGGTCATGCCGGTGGGCGAGGTGACAGAGGACGGCGAGACCAGCAGCGTCCAGGTAGGCACGTCCGTCAGCTCCGTCGAGGAGCTCGAGAAGCTGCCGATCGTTCCCGCCGCGGGAGCCGCGGGCACCCCCGGCGCCACCACGGGCACCCCGGGCGCCGCAGCGGGTGCACCCCAGGCCCCGGGCGCCGCGCCGGAGGCCGAGCCGGCCCCCGACGTCGTGCACCTGGGTGACGTTGCCGAGGTCAGCGTGCAGGACGTGCCGCCCACCTCCTTCTCGCGCCTGGACGGCGAGCCGTCGCTCGCCATCGCCCTGACGAAGACGCCGGACGGCAACACGGTGGACGTGTCGCACGCGGTGCACGACGTGCTGGCCGACGTGCGCGACGAGCTCGACGCCGACGGCATCAGCACCGCCGTCACGTTCGACCAGGCGCCGTTCATCGAGGAGTCGATCGAGGGCCTGACGACGGAGGGCGGGCTCGGCCTGCTGTTCGCGGTGCTCGTGATCCTCGTGTTCCTGGCGTCGATCCCGGCCACGCTGGTCTCGGCCATCTCGATCCCGCTGTCGCTCGCGGTGACGTTCGCGGCCATGCACCTGACCGGCTACACCTTGAACATCCTGACGCTCGCGGCCATGACCATCTCGATCGGGCGCATCGTCGACGACTCGATCGTCGTGATCGAGAACATCAAGCGGCACCTGTCCTACGGCGAGGACCGGGTGGACGCCATCGTCACCGCGGTGCGCGAGGTGGGCGCAGCCATCACCGCCTCGACGGTGTGCACCGTGGCAGTGTTCGCCCCGATCGCGCTGGTCGGCGGCATGGCCGGCGAGCTGTTCCAGCCGTTCGCCGTCACCGTGGCGATCGCGATGGGCGCCTCGCTGGTCGTGGCGCTCGTGGTCGTGCCGGTGCTGGCCTACTGGTTCATCAGGGTGCCGGCCTCGGCCGACGGCGGCGTCGCCATGCGCGAGGCGGCCGAGCGCAAGGAGCGCCGCGGGCTCTGGCAGCGCGCGTACGTGCCGTCCCTGGCGGCCGCGCTGCGTCACCCGGCCGTCACGCTGGGTGTCGCCGTGGCGCTGCTGGCCGGCACGGTGGCGCTGGTGCCGCGCATGGAGACCAACTTCATCGGCAACGCGGGCGAGGACACGCTCACGGTCACCCAGGAGTTCGAGCCGGGTACCTCACTGGCGGCCCAGGACGAGGCCGCCAAGGAGGTCGAGGACGTCCTCGCCGGCGTCGACGACGTCGAGACCGTGCAGACCACCGTCGGGTCAGGGGACGGTATGGCCGCCGCGTTCGGCCAGGGCGGCGGCGCCGGCGGCGCGTCGTTCGCGCTCACGCTCCAGGACGACGCCGACGGCGAGGCCGTGCAGGACGACGTGAGCGAGGCGCTCGACGCGGCGGACCTGACGGGCGAGGTCAGCGTGGCCGCCGGCGACTCCGGCTTCGCCGGCAGCACCGTTGACCTGGTGGTCACCGCCGCCGACGCCGACGGGCTGGCCGAGGCCGCCAGTACCGTCGAGGAGGCCGTGACAGGCCTGGGCGGCGTGGCGGACGTGACGAACAACCTGGCCGCCGATCAGACCGGCGTCCAGGTGACCGTCGACCGGGACGCCGCGGCGGAGGTCGGGCTCACCGAGGCCACGGTCTCGGGGCTGCTGGCCGGTGCGATGAACGAGTCGAGCATCGGGACGGTCGACCTGCGCGGGTCGACGCTCGACGTCGTGGTGGCCGGCGACCAGCCGGCGACGGCGGACGAGATCGAGGACATCGAGGTGCCGACGGCGGCGGGCGTGCTCCCGCTGAGCGACCTCGTGACCGTCGAGAAGGTGTCGGCCCCGGCGTCGATCACCCGGCTCGACGGCGAGCGCAGCGCCACCGTGGCCGTGACCCCCTCCGGGGAAGACCTCGGCGCGCTGTCCCGGACGCTGACCGAGGAGACCGGCGACCTCGACCTGCCGGACGGCGCCGAGGTGAGCGTCGGCGGCCTCGCGGCCGACCAGGCCGACGCGTTCGCGGACCTGGGCCTGGCGCTGATCGCGGCGATCCTCATCGTCTATCTGGTGATGGTCGCGACGTTCCGGAGCCTCGGGCAGCCGCTGATCCTGCTGATCTCCGTGCCGTTCGCGGCGACGGGCGCGCTGGGTGCGCTGCTGCTGACCGGCACACCGCTGGACGTCGCCGCCCTGATCGGTGTGCTGATGCTGGTCGGCATCGTGGTGTCGAACGCCATCGTGCTGATCGACCTGATCAACCAGTACCGGGCCGACGGCCGGCCGCTCGACGAGGCGGTCAAGGAGGGCGCGCGGCAGCGGCTTCGGCCCATCGTGATGACCGCCGCCGCGACGATCCTCGCCCTGACCCCGATGGCGTTCGGCCTGACGGGCGGCGGGGCGTTCATCTCGCAGCCGCTGGCGCTGGTGGTGATCGGCGGGCTCGTGTCCTCGACGCTGCTGACGCTGTACGTGGTGCCGGTGATCTACACGCTGTTCGAGCGGCGCACCGAGGACCGCGCGCCGAAGCGGGCCGCCAGGGCGGCCCGCCGGGCGGAGAAGGCGCAGGACAAGGCCAGGCACGCGGCCCGCGTCGCGGAGGAGCTGGCGGCAGGCGCCGCGCGCTAGGCGCGCGGTGCCCGCCGGGGCTCAGCGCACCCGGTCGTAGACGAGGGCCAGCGTGCCGTGCTCGCCCGCCGTCTGGCTGACGAGCTCCCACTTCGCGGTGGACAGGCCGCCGTCGAAGAGCCGCGGCCCGTCGCCGAGGAAGATCGGGAAGACGTTGAGGGCCAGCCGGTCCACCTGGTCGGCGGCCAGGAGGTCCTTGATGACGCTCGCGCTGGAGAGCACGAGGATGTCGCCGCCGTCCGTCGCCCTGAGGTCCGCCACCGCCTCGACGGTCGGCTTGTCGACGACGGCCGTGCGCTCCCACGGCGCCTGGTCGGGGTCGAGGGTGGAGGAGAGCACCACCTTGTCGACGTCGACCAGCCAGCGTGCGAAGCCCACGTCGCGCGGGTCGGCCCCCTCCATGTCGATCACGCTGGGCCAGAACCCGAGGAAGCCCTCGGCGTTCACCCGCCCCAGCAGGGCGGTGGTCGCGGGCGCCCAGAGGCTCGCCAGGTGGTCGCGGGCGACGTCGGTGATCGCGTACGGCATCACCCAGCTCATGTCCAGGGGGTCGGGCCCGGCGTAGCGGCCGTCGAGGGAGATGCTCATGTTGGTGACGACCCTGCGGGCGCCGGTCTGCTCGTTCATCGGGTGCTCCTCGTGTTGTCGGTGCTGGTCTTGGGGCTGCTCTTGTCAGGTGCAGCGGCGAGGATCGCCGCGAGCTTGTCGAGGCTCTGGCCGAAGCCGATCTCGATGCCCGCGACGAAGTCCGCGGAGTCCACGGTGCTGTCCGTGATGCCGTAGCGGACGTCGAGCTCCGTGCCCGGGTCGTCGCCGGGGCCGTCGCCCGGACCCGCGGGCCGGAGGGTGAGGTCGACGTGGGAGGTGAAGGCGGTGCCGCCGTCCGGGAGCAGAGGAGAGGAGCGGTAGGTGAGCCGCTCGGCGGGCCGCGCGACGTCGACCACACCCTCCGCGCGCCCGACGACCGGGTCCGAGCCGCCGGCGTCCTTGAGGTCGCGGTACTCCAGGACCACCCGCCCGCCCGGCCGGGCCTCGAAGACGAGCTCGGAGACGCGCAGGTCGTCGGGCGCCCACCACGCCGCGAGAAGGGCCGGCTCCGTCAGGTGGCGCCAGACCTGCTCGGGGCTGCCGGCGAGCGACCGGCGGAACGTGAACGAGCGGTCGTCGGCCCACCCTGGCCGCTGTGCGGCGCCGCGCTCGGCGCGCAGGCTGCGGCCGTAGCGGTCAAAGGTCTCGCGCGCCCCGCCGGCCCCGTCCGCGGTGTCGGCGAGCCGGCTGAGCGTGGCGGCCAGGTCGCGCAGCGGGCCGGGCTCCAGGGCGTAGACACGGCGCTGGCCGCTGCGCTGCGAGGCGACGACGCCGGCGCGTTCGAGGGTCTGCAGGTGCTTGGTGGTCTGCGGCTGGCGCGCGCCGGCGAGCTCGGCGAGCACGCCGACCGGGCGCGGCCGCTCGGCCAACAGGGTGACGAGCCGCCAGCGCGCCGGGTCGGCGAGCGCGGTGAGGAGTGCGTCCATGACCACTAGTATTCCCCACAGAGAATATTCGTGTCAAGGAATAAATGGATGAGATGTCAGCCGATGTTCCAGGTGCTGTTCAGGTAGAGGTCCGTTGGCGTCTTCACACCGACGGTGGTGCCGTTGTAGCTCCTGCCCATGAAGCAGCTCACGCGTTGGGAGCCGCTGTTGCCGCTGATCGTCGTCTTGGTCGCGCTCCCGTTCCAGGTGTCGGCGTGCGACTTGATGTCGTGCGGGTAGCTCGGGCCGTTCTGGACGTGCGACGTGTCGCCCGCCCAGCAGGCCACCTGGTGGTTACCGGGCCCGAGGTTGTCCCAGTGGATCATCCAGTACTCGCAGCGTTCGTTCTTGCACCCTGCCGACACCCCGGAGGAGGACACCCGGTACACCGGCGCCGGCCTCGCGTCCGTCCGTCCGCTCGCGCTGGACCAGGCGCTCCAGCCCGCCGCGTTGTGGGCGCGGGCCTGCAGCGTGAAGCTCTGGTCGTAGTCGTTCCCGGCACTGACGTTGAACGGCCACGAGGACCGCGTGCCGGAGTCGCTGGAGCTGCCGGTCAGGCGGTACTCGATGCTGTCGACGTTCCGGCCGCCGTTGCTGCCCGGGCCGGTCACGGTGAAGTACCCGCTCCTCGCGTCGGACCGGTGGTAGGTGATCCCCGGGCTGCCTGGCACGGTGTACGGCGTCACCGCGTCCGACGGCGCCGACCAGTCCGAGCACACGTGCTGGTTGCAGGCCTTCACGCGGAAGGTGTACGACTGCCCGTTGCTCAGACCCTTGTACGTGGTCGAGGTCGTGTTGCCGACGTCCCGCGCGTCCAGGCCGCTGGCCTGCACCTCGTAGCTCGGTCCGGAGCCGCGGAACTCACCGATGGCGTTCCACGCCACGTCGGCCTGGCCGCTCGTCGTGGATCCGATTCTCGCCGTCGGTTTGTTCGGGGTGTCCGGTACGCCGTGCGGGATCACCTCGTTCGAGTACGGGCTCGCCAGGCCGGGGCCCGCCTTGTTGGTCGCCCGGACGCGGAACTTGTACGCGGAACCGGTCGAGAGGTTCTCCACCGTCTCCGTCGTCCTCGTGGTGTCGATCGCCTTGACCAGCTCGCCGTTCGTGTACACGCCCAGCCAGTACTTGTCGATGGCGTCGCCGTTGTCCTTGGGCGGGTCCCACGTCACGGTGATCTGGCCGCCCTCGAACGCGTCCACCCGGGCCGCCTTCGGCGCGCCCGGTGCCTCCGGGGGAGCCGCCGGGATCTCCTCCGCGGACGGCTCGGACCAGTCGGACGGGTCGGGGGCGTCGTTCTTCGCCTGCACCCGCACCGTGTACGCGGTGCCGTTCTCCAGGCCCTTCCAGACGGTCGTGCTGCCCTGGAGGCACTCCTTCTGGGTCACTCCGTTGCTGGGTGGCGGGCTGATCTCCAGGTTCACGCACGTGATCGGGGACCGGTCGGTGTAGGCCCGGTTCTTCCAGGTCACGGTGAGCTCGCTGTCGCCGAACTCGAGGGTCGGCGGCGCGGGCTTGTCGGGCTTCTCGTCAGGTCGCGCCTCGCGCGACGGCGGCGAGGGCTCCGACTCGTTCACCTCGTTGGTCGCCGTGACCGTGAACGTGTACTTCACGTTGTTCTTCAGCCCGTCGAACGTGCACGTGGTCGTGGTGCACGCGTGCTCCTGACCGGTGTTCGTCCGCAGGGTGTAGCCCGTGATGTCGGCGCCGTTGTTGTTCGGCTGCTCCCAGCTCAGCACCACGGTCTCGGAGCGGACCTCCTCGATCCGGGGCGCCCGCGGGGCGTCCGGCTTGCCGAGCACGGTGAGCTTGGCGATCCCGTCCACCTCGCGGTCCGGGTCCTTCGTGCCGTCCTGCACCCGGTAGCGCACCATCAGGGTGCCGGTGAAGTCCGCGGCGGGTGTGACGACGAGCTGGTCGCCGCTGTACGACGGGTCGCCGTCACCGCTGTCGACGGTCGGCGCGCCGACCAGCCGCAGCGGCTCGCCCGGGAACGGGTTGACGTCGTTCGCGAGCACCGGGATCGTGGCCGCCTTGCCCTGGTGCGCGTCCAGCACCAGGTCCTGGGCGGTCTGCACCAGGGGGCGCGTCGAGGCGACGACCTGGACGACCAGCTTGGCCGAGACGGCGGGGTTCTGCCCGTCGGACACCGTCATGGGCAGCTCCCGCCGGGTGCCCTTCGGCACCGACATCTCGACCTGGCCGGTCACGGTGGCGCCCGACGTCGAGGCCGCGATCCCGTCGTTGCCCACCACCTCGAACGTCAGGGGGTCCTTGTCCGGGTCCTTGACGTACCGCGACAGGTCGACCGAGGCCTTCTCGCCGGCCGCCACCTGGAGCACCGGGGTGTCGATGATCTTCGGCGGCAGGTTCTTGCCCGGCGTCACGTCGATCGGCAGGGTCAGCACCGCGGTCAGGCCGTCCGGGTCGTCGAGCTCCGGGCTGTCGGTGACCTCGAAGCTGACCGACGCCGGGCCCGCGTAGTCGTCGCCGGACGTGTAGACGACGGTGTTCTCGTCGGTCACGCTGACGTCGCCCTCGACCGCCTTGACGGTGCGCTGGGTGGTGATGCGCGGCTCGTGGTCCTCCCGCACCACCACGTAGTCGGCGAGGTCGATCGTGAGGGGCTCTCCGCTCGTGGCCTTCAGGGGGTCCAGGCCGGGCTTGACGTGCGGCCGCGACTGGTTGCCCGGCACCCGGACGAAGGCCTTGGCGCTCTGGCCGTCCATGTCGGTCACCGTGTAGGTGATGACGCGCGCCTTGGCCGTGAGCTGCACCTTGACCGCCTTCGACCCGGTGACCGTGACGCCCTCCAGGCCCTCGTCCACCGCGACGTCGAGGTCGGCCGCCACGCCGTCGGGGTCGACGTCGTTCTCCAGGACGTGCACCGTGACGGCGGCGGCGCCCTTGACGTCGTCGGCCGTCACCACGTCGTCGTGCGCGACGGGGCGCAGCAGCGGGGCGTCCTCGTCCACCTTCACGGTGATGGCGCCCGTCGCGCGGGCCTTGAAGCTGTCCTGGATGCCGTAGAAGAAGGAGTAGACGTTCTGCTGGCCGGGCGCCGTGACGACGACGTCGTCGTCCACGGCCTTCGGGGTCATGTCCTCGGTGCCCTCGAAGCTCTTGGCCGTCAGGCCGATCTGGTTGCCGTCCGGGTCGGAGTCGTTGTCCAGGGCGGCTATCGCCACCGTGCGGCCCGGCCGGACCGTCGTCTCGTCGTCGGCGGCGTGCGGGTTCTGGTTGCTCGGGGAGGGGGCAGCGATCCCGACCCGGACGGTGCCCTCGGCCGGCGCGCCGCGCGTGTCCAGGACCTGGTAGGAGAAGCTGTCGAGCCCCGTCGACTCCGGGCCGGCGTGGTAGTCGACGAAGCCGTCGACGATCGTCGCGGTGCCCTTGGACGGCGCCTCGGAGATCGAGCTCAGCGTCACGTGGTCGCCGTCGGGGTCGGTGCCGTCCAGCGGCAGCGGGATCCGGACGATGCCGTCGCTCAGCACCCGTGCCTCGACGTCCGGAAGCTGGGGCGCGCCGTTCTCCGGCGTGTCGACCACGTTGATGGTGATCTGCGCGGAGTCCTGCTGGCCGTTCGCGTCCTCCACCTCGTAGACCGCGAAGAAGGTCCCGGCCTCCTGGCCTGCCCGGTACCGCACGGTGTCCTCGGACACGAACGCCTCGCCGTCCGACGGCGACTCCTGCAGCTTGTCCGTGACCGTCATCGTGAGACCGTCCGGGTGGGAGTCGTTCTTCAGCACCGGGATCGTCACCACGTCCCCGACGTGGACCCGTGCGGTGTCGGGGCCGGCCTCCGGCGGCCGAAGCTGGTCCGACGCCGGGATGGGCACCACGCGCAGCTGACCCTCGGTGGTCCCGGACCCGTTGGCGACCGTGTACTCGATGATCACCGGGTCGTCGAGCCGCTTGAGCTCGGAGATCTTGAGGACGTGGTGGTTCAGCACGGAGACGCTCACCGGTGAGCCGGACGGCTCCGTCACGTCCCGCACCACGAGCACGCCGCCCGCGGGGTCGGTGTCGTTGGCCAGGACGTCCACCAGGGCCGAGCCGCCGGTCGGCAGCAGCACCTGGTCGGAGACCGCAACGGGCGGCCGGGCCTCGTCGGGTGGGCTGGTGACGTCCACGCGGACGAGGCCGAGGTTCGGGTTGGGACCGTCGGACACCTGGTACGTGACGTCGTAGGAGCCCGGCTCGTCGCTCTCGAACTTGAACGTACCCGCCGTCTGGTTCGGGGTGACCGTCGCGTCCTTCGGCCCGTCCACCCGCGTCAGGCGCAGCGTGTCGCCGTTGGGGTCGCGGTCGTTGCGCAGCGGGCTCACCGTCACCGGGTCGCCCGCGAGGACGGTCACGTGGTCCTGCACCGCGAGGGGCTTCACGTTGGTCGCCACGACGTTGACGATGAGCTTGCCCTCCACGGGCATGCCCTCCGAGTCGGACACGGTGACCTCGACGATCTTGTGGCCCGTCGTGGTGCCGCCGTCGCGGAACTCCACCGTCCCGTCGGGACGGAACCGGACCTCGTCGAGCTTGTTCACCGTGCTCGCGTTCGACAGGAACAGGTCGTCGCCGTCGGGGTCCTTGAAGTAGGGCAGGATCTTGATGCGCCCCATGCCCTCCTGGCCGACCTGCAGCACGGGCTCGCCGGTCTGCGTCGGCGGGTTGTTCTCCTCCGGCGGCACCACCTTGACCGTCACCGACTCGGTGGCGGTGCCGTTCTCGCGGCCGTCGTCGACCTCGTACTCGAAGGTCGTGGTCCCCTTGGCGTCCTGGGGCACGTTCGCCTGCAGCGCCGCGCCGTTCAGCACGCGGTCGACGGTGATGTCGCCGTCCGGCTCGGACGCGACCTTCGCCGTCATGACGTCGCCGTCCGGGTCCATGTCGTTGCCCAGCACGTTCAGCACCGTGGTGCGACCCGGCCGCACGCCGAACGTGTCGGCCTTGGGCCTGGGCGGACGGTTCGCCTGGTCGCGCGGGGTCACGGCCGTGTCGACCTGCTTCGGGGTGACCTCCTCCGACTCGGTCTTCTTGCCCTCACCGTCGTCGGGCGTCTCCAGGTCCCAGTCGTCGACCTTCTCGAAGTCGTCGGCGGCCATCCACAGCGCGCCGCCCGCGATGTCGTTCAGCACGATGACGTCGCGGTTCACGCGGTAGGCCAGGGTCCCGGAGCTCTCCAGGCCCTCCAGCACCTCGTCCACGTCGTGGTCCGGGCCGGGGCAGTTGCGCAGGACCTGGCCCGAGCCGGACCAGGCGCCGTAGGTGCACCCGCCGAGCTGCACCGGCGCGGCGGGCTCGCCGGACGCCGCGCCCTCGGCGGTCTGCGTGGTCAGGATGGCGCCGTTCAGCGGCTGGGAGACCAGGCCCTTGGTTGTCGCGACGACCACGCTGTCGGCCTCGTCGGAAGGCTGCTGCAGCGCGCCCTGCGCGCCGCCCTCCACCGTGACGATGTCGCCGCCGGGCAGCACCAGGTTCCCCGTCGACTCGTCCAGGACCACCGGCTCCTCGCCGACCGCGGTGACCTGGATGTCGGCGTCCGCCTGCACCGGCAGGTCGGACTCCTCGGGCTTCTGCGCGACGCCCTGCGCGTCGGTCGGGATCGTGTACAGCTTGCGGTCGGACGGCACCGCGAGGAACACGGTGCCCTCGGTGCTCACCGTGAGCTCCCCGCCGAGGCCGGCCTTGCGCGGCTTGAGCTCGTCCTCGTCGAACGTGACGGCGCCGTCGAACGGCAGGACCCAGATCCGGCCCGTCTCGCCGTCGTACACCGCGGTGGTGGCCCCGCCGGCGGCGACCTGGGCGCCCGGGGGGAACTTCATCGTGCCCCGCAGCACGAGCTGCGCCGGGTCGACGGGGCTCGCCGAGGAGTTGCTCACGGCGTCCAGGAGCACCCGCTGCGCGTCCTGCTGGACGTCGAAGTCGGTGGAGTCGGTCAGCAGGGTCCCGTCCAGGGCCCGCGCGTCGTAGTTGAACCGCCCGAGCTTGCCGTCGGCCGTCTTGGTCACCCAGACGCCGGAGTCGTTCAGCTCGACGTCGGCCGTCGCCTCGCCCTCGTAGAGGAGCGCGAAGCCGACCAGCCCCGCCGCGAAGAGGGTCACCGCCCCGACCGACACGGCAGAACGGCGGTTCTCGTACACGCGCGAGACCAGGCTCATGCGTCCTCCACTCGGTCAATCCCACCCAGGAAAGCCCGCCTGGTCACGACGCTGGCGGAGCGGGGGAAGTCTATCGAGGCGGCGGTGGCGCTGTCGCCGAATATCGGCGCGGTGTCGCGCCTGGTGCGGGCCCGGTTCTCCGCCGGTTCCGGGCCCGTTCGGGGCCCGGTCCTGGGCCCGTCGAGCTCAGTACGACGCCGCGCGCCGCTCGACCCATTCCTTCGCCTGGGCCGCGGTGTGCCCGGTCGCCTCGCGGTACAGGCGGACGGCCTCGGCCCGCCGGTCGGACCAGAGGCACCTGTCGATCTCGGCGAGCGCGTCCGGCGAGATTCCCACGGCGGTCGAGTCCTCGAGGTCGAGGCGCTTCATCACCAGGTCCAGCTTCCGCTCGACGCGCTCGACGGCGCGGCCCGTCGCGCGGATGCCGGCGCTCGCGGTGATCAGGAGCAGGAGGACGGCGACGAAGAAGGCGACGGGGACGAGCTGGACCAGGAGGGCCGCGGGGAGGGACATGAGCGAACCGTAACCGGAGCCGGCGCGAAAGTGGTCGCGAAAGGGAGCAGGCTCCTTGACTGGAATACACCCTGGGGGTATATGGTTTGCCGCATACGGTTACCCCCTAGGGGTAGCAGTCGATCGGGACGTCGAGCGGAAGGAAACGACAGTGACGACCAGCGAGCACGACGCCGGGTACGAGGCGGAGCGTGCCTCATGAACGCCCCCCAGCGGCTCGGCGCCTTCGGAGCAGGCCTGGCGGCGCTCTTCGTCGCCGCCTTCGTCGTCGCGGGTGCCGTGGTCCCGCAGAGCACCGTCGCGGCCTGGTCCGGGGCGGCACAGGACGAGAAGCACGAGGAGCCCGGGATGGACATGAGCGGGACGGACATGAGCGGGACGGCCGCGGCGACGACATCGGTCCGTGGTCTCGCCCTCGAGCAGGACGGCCTGCTCCTGGGCCCGGTGAGCGCACCCCGTGAGGTCGACTCCGCCGGCACGCTCTCGTTCTCGATCACCTCGGCGGACGGCGTGGCCGTCACCGACTTCGAGACCGAGCACGACAAGAAGCTGCACCTCATCGTGGTGCGCGCGGACGGATCGCAGTTCCGGCACGTCCACCCCACGATGTCGGCGGACGGCGTCTGGTCCATCCCGTGGACCTGGGCCGAGGCGGGCACCTACCGCGTGTTCACCGACTTCGTGCCCGGGGCGACGGGTGAGAACCTGACGCTCAGCCGGACGGTGGACGTCGCAGGGCCCCTGACGCCCGAACCCGCCACGACGGTCGCCGCGAGCGACACCACAGGCGGGTACACCGCGACCCTCACGGGAGACCTGAGCGCACGCGGCAGCTCCGCGCTCACCGCGACCGTCACGAAGGACGGCGAGCCGGTCACCACGCTGGAGCCGTACCTCGGCGCCTACGGGCACCTGGTCGCGCTGCGCGACGGCGACCTCGCCTACCTGCACGTGCACCCCGAGGGCGACGAGCCGGCGCCTGGCTCGACGTCGGGCCCGGACGTCGAGTTCATGACCGAGGCACCCACCCCCGGCCGGTACCTGCTGTACCTCGACTTCAAGGTCGACGGGAAGGTGCGCACCGCCCAGTTCGTCCTCGACGCGGGGGCGGCGCCGGCGGCTGAGCCCACCGAGGAGCCCACCGACGAGCCCACCGAGGAGCCCGCCACCGGGCACGGCGGGTCCGGCCATGGCCACTGAAAGGAGCACCATGTCAGACGCCAAGGAGACGACGGTCGACCTCGACATCGGCGGCATGACCTGCGCGTCCTGCGCCATGCGGATCGAGAAGAAGCTCAACCGCCTCGACGGCGTGAGCGCCACCGTCAACTACGCGACCGAGAAGGCCAAGGTCACGGCCCCCGCCGGGTACGACATCGGCGCCATCGTCGCCGAGGTCGAGAAGACCGGCTACACGGCCGTCCTCCCGACGCCGAAGGACAGCCCGGAACCCGGCGCCGACGCCGTCGGCCTGCAGGACCTGGAGCTGCTGTCGCTGCGGAACCGGCTCGTCGCCTCCGTTGCGCTCGCCGTCCCGGTGATCGTGCTCGCCATGGTCCCGGCCTGGCAGTTCACCTACTGGCAGTGGGCGTCGCTGGCGCTCGCGGCACCGGTGATCCTGTGGGGGGCGTGGCCGTTCCACAAGGCCGCGTGGACCAACCTGCGGCACGGCGCGGCGACCATGGACACGCTCGTCTCGCTCGGTGTGCTGTCCGCCTTCCTCTGGTCCCTGTACGCGCTGTTCCTCGGCACGGCGGGGGAGCCGGGGATGACGCACGGCTTCGAGCTGACCATCGCACCGTCCGACGGCGCGGCCAACATCTACCTCGAGGTCGCCGCGGGCGTCACCATGTTCGTCCTCGCCGGGCGCTACTTCGAGAAGCGGTCCAAGCGGCAGGCCGGCGCCGCGCTGCGCGCTCTGCTGGAGCTCGGCGCGAAGGAGGTCGCCGTGCTGCGCGGCGGCACCGAGACCCGCATCCCGGTCGGGGACCTGGCGGTGGGCGACGAGTTCGTCGTCCGGCCGGGGGAGAAGATCGCCACCGACGGCGTGGTGGTCGCCGGATCCTCCGCCGTCGACGCCTCGATGCTGACCGGCGAGTCGGTGCCCGTCGAGGTGGGGATCGGTGACCAGGTCGCCGGGGCGACGGTGAACGAGGGCGGCCGGCTCGTGGTCCGCGCCACGCAGGTGGGCGCGGGTACGCAGCTCGCGCGCATCGCCCGGCTCGTCGAGGACGCACAGTCCGGCAAGGCGGACGTCCAGCGGCTCGCCGACCGGGTCTCCGGGATCTTCGTCCCCGTCGTCATCGCGATCGCCGTCGCCACCCTCGGGGTCTGGCTGGGCGCCGGGTTCCCGGCTACCGCCGCGCTGACCGCCGCCGTCGCGGTCCTGATCATCGCCTGCCCGTGCGCGCTCGGTCTCGCGACGCCCACCGCGCTGCTCGTCGGCACGGGGCGCGGGGCGCAGCTCGGCATCCTGATCAAGGGTCCGGAGGTCCTGGAGTCCACGCGCAAGGTCGACACCGTGGTGCTCGACAAGACGGGCACCGTGACGACCGGCCGGATGACGCTGCTCGACGTCGTCCCGGCCGCCGGCACCAGCCGCGCCGAGCTGCTCCGCCTGGCCGGCGCCCTGGAGGACGCCTCGGAGCACCCTGTCGCGCAGGCGGTGGCCAAGGGCGCGACCCAGGAGGTCGGCGACCTGCCCACCCCGGAGTCGTTCGAGAGCGTCCAGGGTCTTGGCGTGCAGGGCGTCGTCGACGGGCACGCCGTGGTCGTCGGCCGCGAGGCCCTGCTCGCCGACTGGTCGCTGCACCTGCCCTCCGAGCTCGCCGAGACCAAGGCACAGGCCGAGGGTGAGGGCAAGACCGTCGTCGCGGTCGGCTGGGACGGCGAGGCTCGCGGCATCCTCGTGGTTGCCGACCAGGTCAAGCCGACCAGCGCGGCCGCCGTCGCGCAGCTCGTCGCGCTGGGTCTCACGCCGGTGCTGCTGACGGGCGACAACCGTGCCGTGGCCGAGCAGGTGGCGGCCGCCGTTGGCATCACGGAGGTCGTCGCCGAGGTGCTGCCGCAGGACAAGGCCGACGTCGTGGCCCGGCTGCAGGCCGAGGGCAGGGTCGTCGCGATGGTCGGTGACGGCGTGAACGACGCCCCGGCCCTCGCGCAGGCCGACCTGGGCCTCGCGATGGGCACCGGCACCGACGCGGCGATCGAGGCGGCCGACATCACGCTGGTGCGCGGCGACCTCACCTCTGCGGCCGATGCCGTCCGGCTCTCCCGACGGACCCTCGGCACGATCAAGGCGAACCTGTTCTGGGCCTTCGGGTACAACGTCGCGGCGATCCCGCTGGCCGCCCTCGGCCTGCTCAACCCCATGCTCGCCGGCGCGGCGATGGCGTTCTCCAGCGTCTTCGTCGTCGGCAACAGCCTCCGCCTGCGCTCGTTCCACCCATCACCGACGAAAGGACCCAGCACATGGGACACGACCACTCGCACGACGACCACACCCAGGCCGAAGGCGGCCACTGCGGAGGCCACGGAGGCTCGGCAGTGACGAGCCACACGAGCCACCACGGCGGCAACCTGCTCGGCCCGTCCGCCGAGGAGCTCGCGGAGTGCCCGGTGATGCGCGGTAGCACCGTCGTCAAGGCCGACGCCGAGGCGAAGGGCCTGTTCCGCGACTACGAGGGCCAGCGCTACTGGTTCTGCTGCGCGGCGTGCGAGGCCCCGTTCGACGCCGACCCCGCCAAGTACGTGACGGCCGCCTGACCGACGGGCGGCCACGGTTCCGCGGCGCATCTCGTGCGGTGCGCCGCGGAACCGTCATTTCGTCCGCCCCACCAGGGCGCTTGACCAGATGGAGATGAGATCATGGGAACCATGACGGAATCAGGATCCCCTGCCGACCCGAACCTGGTCGGAGAGGGCGACGAGCCCACCGCCCACGGCTACATCACCGACAAGGACAAGTACCTCGCGCGGCTCAAGCGCATCGAGGGCCAGGCACGCGGGATCCACCGGATGGTCGACGAGGAGCAGTACTGCATCGACATCCTGACCCAGGTGTCCGCCGTGACCAAGGCGCTGGAGAGCGTCGCGCTCGGCCTGCTCGACGACCACCTCAAGCACTGCGTGGTGGACGCCGCCCGGACGGGCGGGCCCGAGGCGGACGCCAAGGTCAAAGAAGCCTCGGACGCGATTGCGCGGCTCGTCCGCTCCTGAGGCGCTACCGCGCGAGCGGCAGCTCGAACCCGGCGGGGCCGACGCCGGTGAAGCTGGCTCTCCAGTGGGCCCGACGGCGACCCTCGTCCCCGCGCGGGTAGACCAGGCCGGCCTCTCGGGCGGCGTTCTCCACTTCGCGCATGGTGGCTCCGGTCCCCGCCGGGACCGATGCATGTCGAACCCAGGTGCCGAAGTGGAGCGTCCACACCTCGCACCGGGCCAGACCGGTCCGGGTGCCGTGCCAGACCCGCAGTGCGACGCAGGAGCCGGGTGCGGTGTGGACGGCGGTGGCGAGCTGCGCCGCCAGCGACGAGAGCGATCCGTCGATGTCCGGGATGAGGGAACGCAGCACAGGCAGTGCCCCGGCTTGGTCGATGGTGCCGGTGGTCTCGTGAGCGGTGCTGCGCACGACGGCGGGTGCGTGCCCCATCGCGACCGAGCGTGCGGCCCACGCGAGCATCGGCAGATCGTTGATGCCGTCTCCGACCGCAACGGTGCGCTCAGGTGGGATGTTCAGGTGCTGGCGTACGGCGTCGAGTGCGACTGCCTTGTTCACGTCCCGTGCCGCGAGGTCGAGCCAGTCGGGACCCATGGGTGTGACGGTGACGCCGGTGGCGTGCAGCGCATCGGTGAACCGGCGGATCTCCGGTGCAACAATCACGATCCGGGTAGCAGCCTGGGTCATCAGGTCGTCGACCGTGACGAGCTTCTGCTGGCCGTTGAGCTCGCCCGGCTCGAACGGATGACTCGTACGCCAGCCCCAGCCGACCTCTTCGACCGCGATCCGCGCGCCCGGAACGGATTCCAGGGCCTTGCGGATCACAGGTCCCGGGTCGAACGTCCGGGCGTCGACGACGTCGTAACCAGAGGGCGCCGAGGGGTCCAGGCGTACGGTCATGGCGCCGTTCGAACACACGCCCCAGGTGTCGGTCAGGCCGAGCCGGACCGCGATCGGCAGCAACCCGATCAGTGATCGTCCGGTGGCGAGCACGATCTCGTGCCCTGCGGCGCGGGCCAGATCCAGGGCCTCGACGGTTCCGGAGGGGACCTTGTTCTCGTGATCCAGGAGCGTCCCGTCAATATCGAGCGCGACGAGGGCCCGTGTAACCGTCGCGGCCGTGGGGTTCATCGGGCTACCACCTGACACAGCACGGACCGGACCTGGACCTCCAGGCTGTCCACCACTCCCGTCCATAGGGTGTGTCCCGGTACGAACATGCGGTGATCCAACGGAAGGTCGCACCCGGGGGTGCGCGCGATCTGTTCGCCCTCGTTCAGGTCTACGGGCCGCATGCAGATGCGGCCTCGGGTGAACGTGACGATCTCGATGTGTTCCGGTCCCACGGCGCGGATCGCCTCGGCGGCGACGTCCATGGCGAACGTGAGCTGGTCGGCCAAACGGGTCGTGGTCATGGGCTTGCCCTTGTGTGTAGGGGACTCGGCAGCCGGGGAGGGCTGGAATCCAGTGAAAGACCCGTAACCGTGAACGCGTGAGGAAAAAGCGTGCGGCGATTCATCGGCGGCGACCGGAAATTTCCGGGGTGATCGCTTCTTCTCGATGCCGTCGTGTGGCTACCGTGAACGCGTGGGAGGCAACCAGATCCTCAAGACGCGCATGGCGGAATCGGGCTTCACCCAGGCAGAACTGGCTGAAGCCGTGAACGCCGATCTGCGTGCGGCCGGATACGAAGGAACCGTCAGCGACCGGACGGTCCGCAACTGGCTGACCGGAAAAACTCGATGGCCTCACCATCGCCAGCGCGCCGCTCTGGAGGTGCTGTTCAACTGCCCCGCGACGGAACTGGGCTTTACGACCCAAGAAGACCGCACCCCGACAGCACCGCCGGGTGGCGTGCATAGCCCGGTCAGCGACACCGCCAGAACGATCCTCCCAACGGTCGCTGTCCCGTCCTTAGGGCCTCGACAGCGCGTCGGCCTCGGCGACGTGCAGCGACTCTCGGCCAAGTTCGCGCTCGTGATCGCCGACGACCATCGGTACGGCGGAAAACTCACCATCGAGGTTCAGGCCGCCGCACTGGCAGGCGAAGCCCTCGCGCTCCAGGCGCGGGGCACGGCGAGCCAGCGCGTGCGAGCCGCCTTGTACGGCTGTGCCGCGTCCTTCACCTCCAGCGCGATGTGGGCCGCGATCGACGGCCGCCGCTTCGATACCGCGCAACGCCACTTCGACCGCGCGGCCAACCTCGCGGCCCTCTCCGGGGACTCGACCATCCAGTTCCGCATCTGGTCCCACGCCGGCAGCCTGTACCGGCACATGGCCCGGCCCGTCGACGCGCTGGCCGCCAACGACGTCGCGCGCCGCCTACCCGTCGCACGCCGTGACCCGCTGTTCGCTTCTCTTGGTCATGCACGACATGCGGCCATCCATGGCTTGACCGGCGACGCCGGAGCAGTCCGCCAGGCCGTGGGCCATGCCCAGAACGCCCTGCTGCAGGTGGATCCGGACGAACAGCGGCCAGTATGGATCACCGCGTTTTACGACCAGGCGGAACTGGAAAATCTCGCCGTGGCCGCGCACCTGGCCCTGGGCGACTACGAGGGCGCCGAAGCCCGCGCGCACCGAAGCCTGGCACTGCTTCGCCCGGAGATGCGACGCACCCGCGCCATCACGACCGCCCGCCTCGCCCGCGCCCAGCTCGGCCAAGGCGACCTGGAACCGGCCGTAGCCACTGCCATGTCCATCTCGGCCGACCCCACCGGTCAGCACCCCCGCGTGACCGGCATGCTGCACGACTTCGGTAACGCGCTGAGCCTCACCGCACGGTCCAGCCCGCACGCGCGCACCTGGGACCAGTACATCCACGACGGCCGAAGGAACCCACAGTGACCAGTGACGGCATCGAGCTGCGCCACGCCACAGACCTCGACAGCGTCTGGAGCACCCTGATCGAGATCTACGCCGAAGTACGCGCCGACCAGCTTCACCAGCCACATTACTCGGTGGAGCGGTACGGGGAACGGCTCGCTCGGCACGGCGCCGAACCCGGTTGGGAGACCGTCATCGGATTCGACGGAGACGAACCAGTGGGATACGCCTACGTCAACACGCTTCAACCTGACGACCGCTGGTGGCGGCGAATGACCACGCCCTTGCCCGATGGCTGCGCGGAGCGGTCGACCGTGGCGCTCAAAGAGATCATGCTCAAAGTGCCGTGGCGGGGGACAGGCACCGCACGGCGCATCCACGACGAACTCCTCGCCGACCGCCACGAGGAGCAGGTCTCCCTCCTGGTCAACCCGCTGGCTGGGAACGGCAAGGTGAAAGCGCTGTACGAACGATGGGGCTACTACGAGATCAGCACACAGCAGCCAGCTTCCGACGGGCCTGTCCTGACCGCCATGCTCCGCACCACCCGCGAACCCGCGCCTGTCGACTGAGTGCTGCCCTCGTACCAGTACGTCCATGACTTCCCGCCGAGCCTGGAGCGCGCCCTGCGATGACACCTGCTGACCGTGACCACGCCCGTGCGGATGTGACGGTTGTCGGTGCCGGAGTGATCGGCCTGACCACCGCGATCGAGATCGCCCGACAGGGCTTGAGAGTACCCGGTGGCGAATGTTCCGCGAGCATCATCATGCACTGATCAACTTTGGGAGCCGAGCGGCTTACGCACCCGCGGCAGGGACGTGAGCCCGCCTCCAGGAGTTGTGTCATCGTTGCCTGCGCCGGCCGGCCCGGAGGGCAGCGACCTGTGGCCCAGTGCAAGCTACGGCGTTGATGGGACACAGGAATGGTGGGAGGCGTGTCGCGGTTCGTCTGCGCCGGACTTCCTGAGCGCTATCGCGAGGTTCACTGTGACGGTCGGCTGCAGATAGGGAAACGATGCGATCAATTCATGCAGGGGTACTGACCCTTGTACTCGCTGCACTTTGTGCTGGATGCGGGAGCGAGGCACCAGCGAGCGACCCGACGGATCAGCCTGTACTCCCGACTCTGATCGGCACGCCCCCGACCTGCCAGACGGCCCTTGAGGGATCACAGGTCGACGACCAGCAACTACGTCAGCAGGCCGAGTTCGACAGCTTGGTCGCTTGCGAGACGGCAGAGCACTGGGTCGACATCGGCGCCGAGATTCTGGCCGATGACAGAGAGACACTCGTTGCGCGTCTCGAGGAACTCTGTGAGAGCGGCGGGCTGCGGCACGCCGAGACTCCGGTGTGCCGCAGCCTGTCATAGAGAACTCACTGCGTCGTCATGGTGTGGAACCCGGTACCAGGGAGGTAGGCGGTGAGAGGGTTGTAGAACAGCGTGTCGCTGCACTGCCGGCCGGAGCCCGCCGGATCCCCCGGACAGACATTCCCCGCGCCCGTCATCCCGCTGATCACCCCAGCAGCTCGTAGCTGCCCGCTGCTGGTGAACGCGATGACCGGCCCACCGGAGTCGCCGTTCCCCGCCGCGGGGTTCCCTGAACGCTGCACGGTTCTTGCCTGGTCCCCGTAGGTCCCAACGCCCTCGTATTCGACGGTCAGGTCGGTGTGGGTAATCCTGTTGCCGCCGACCTCGCCGCTGCGTCCACCGGAGTAGGACACGAACTGGCCCACGATCGGCGCAATCGAACCTGTGACCCGTTCGGTGGTGTTGGACGTGTTGGAGCCTACGTACACCTGGCCTGAATAGTCCTCGCCGCTGAGCCTGACAATGTCGTCGATTCCGATCGGGGCCGTCAGGCCGAGAGGATGCACCCCGACCTCGGCACTGTTCGTGAAGTTGCCAGTACGCCAGGTCCGCTGTTGGGTGTCTGGTAACGCGCAGTGGTGTGCCGTGAGGAGCCGCTCAACACCACTGGCATTGACTACCGCGAACGACGTCGAGCACCGCCAGGCGCTCGGAGGGACGGCCGCTGACCTGCTCATCTCGGCGCCAGCCTTAAACGGGCTGACGTCCAGATCCCGGGATGCAGGCTCTGCCGCGCCTTCGATCTGGGTCGAGACAGGGATCCCATCGAGCGTGCTGGTCGCTCGTGTCCGCGGCGCGGTCACCAGGCCCACATCGATTCCTGAATGATCAGGAGTAGGCGCCGCCCAGCTCACGTCAGCTCCAGCGAACGTCCCAGCCTGGACGACCTGTTGTGTGGCAGCGACGAGATCATCGTTGGAATAGAGCGCCCGCTTGACGACCACGGCGTCATCTAAGCCCGCCGCATCGACATCGGCCCGTAGCTCGGCAGGAGCCGTCTCTGGATCGACCCAGATGGTCAAGACGTTGGACTCGTCATCCCAAACCTGCGACGTAGACGCGAACGCACTCTCGACCTCGGTCGCCAGGGTCATCACAGCGTCTGGCACATTGCTGCGTACGGACGCGCCGCCTGGGATCGTGTCAACAAGTTCACGTGTTTCGATTGACGAGTCCTTGTCTGGCTCGACTGGTGTCGGGTCGAGGCTCGCGGTGCTGCTTGTTGGGGGCGACAAGGTCGTGGGTTCTGCCCACTCGGCGGCTTCTGCCGAGCTGACGAAGGCCGTGGAGAGTAGGGCACAGGACGCGATGCCTGCGAACGTGCGGTGTCTTTGACGTGCCATGGATGTTCCCTTCGGTCGAGGTTCTCTCGTGCAGGGAGGATCGATGGATCTGCGTTCGATACGTGTTTAGCATGATAAAAGGACACTTAGGCCCCTATTTCACCCGCTCGCTCTCCGTCTCAACCTCGCCTGATGCAGTCGGAGAGCGGAAGACGATCACGCGTCGGGGCTTCACCGTCCCTCTGTGGTGAGGTCGGGCTGCTCGAGAGTGCCGAGGTAGCGGTCGGTGCTGCCGATCTGCAGACCGAACAGGTCGCTGATGCGGCGCGCGTCGCCGCCGGTGGCGTGGACCTCAGCGAGAATGCGGTCCTCGCGCAATGGCGGTCAGCGCGTCACCTCGTATCCGTGTCCAGGGTGAAACCGGGCTGGTAGCCTCCGCGGGTGCTCCGACAGTGGTGTGGTGCCCTGGTCCTGACGCTGGTCGCTCTCCTGACCGTGACCGCGTGCACGTTCTACGACCAGGACGCCCCGGTCCGGGGCGAGCCGGCCCCGGAACCGGAGCCCACCGGCGCGCTCTACAGCCGGGTCATGCACTCGGACGGGGACTCCGCCCCGCGTTCGTCCGTCTCGGTGTACCTGTACGACACCGCGAACGACATCAAGGCCGTGACGGCGACCATGTCGCTCGGGTTCTTCTGCGTGCTCCCCGGGCCGTTCTGCCCGCGAGCGGTCAACGCGGAGCCCGACGAGCGCGGGCTCTGGTCGCTGCCGGACGACGAGCTGGGTGACGCCGCTGCCGGGCTGCAGGCCACGGCGACGCTCCATGTGGACGACGCCGTCTTCGGCCCGAGCACCACGCTCACGCTCCCGGCGTCGGACCCCGCGTCGGGCACAGCGGGGCCGCGGCGCGTCCCGGACCTCGTGTACTGGGAGCCCGAGCTCACGGTGACCGGGAACGAGGCAGGCAAGGCGGGCCTGCTGCGGGTGAGCTGGCCGGCGGCGACGGACGTGCCGGCCGGCAAGAAGATCACCTACACCGTGGTGTCCGCCAGCACCGTCGAGGGCACCACCGCCGAGCCGCGCCCGCTCTCCCGGCCGACGACCGGCACGACCGCCAGGGTGGACGCCCGGGTGTACGCCGACGCGGGTTCCGAGCTGATGGTCGTCGCGCAGACCAGCACGCGGATCGACGGCGAGCGTGTTGACGCCACGTATCGCAGCGCCGGCGTGCCACCGCCCGCCGACCTGACGCCGCTGTCCAGGGGTGCGGAGTGCCTGGCCGAGGACAAGGCCTCCGGGCGGCTCGCGCAGGCCGAGTCGCCGTGTCCGATCACGGACGGCGACGTCGAGTGGGACACGAGTGGTGTCCGGCTCCCCACCGACTGCGACCCCGGGGCGGCTGAGGCCTCGGTGGGGCCGCCCGACGACGCGTCGAGCCCCGAGCCGAGCACCTCCTGCGCGCCGGAGCACCCACGGGTCTGCGTGGTCCTCCCGGAACCACGGGAGGTCAGCCTGGTCGTGCTGCGGACGCCGTTCAGCCCGAGCGAGCTGACCGTCGAGCTGCTCGACGCCGAGCGGCGTGTCGTGCGCACCAGCGCCGTCGCCGGAGACGCGTTCGAGGAGGTCTATCCGGTCCGGATCAAGAGGCCGGTGGAGGCCGGCCTGGTCTGCCTCCGGGACGCGTACGGCAATGTCAGCGGCCTGAGCGAGGTCTCCGTCTGGTAGGGGCGCAGTGGGCGGACGGTCCGACGCCTTGACGCCGGTACCCCCTAGGGGTATACCTGGTGGCATGAACGAGTCACACCAGCACCCCACCGAGCACCACGGTGCGACGGGCGTGGCCGCGCCGCACGAGCACGCCGGCCACGAGATGCACGGCGGTCACGAGATGCACGGCGGCCACGCGGCCCACGCCGGTCATGACGAGCACGCCGGTCACGCCGGTCACGCCGGTCACGCCGGTCACGGTGGGCACAGCGGCCACGCAGGCCACGCCGGCCACGGCGACCACGTGGGCCAGTTCCGCCGGCTGTTCTGGATCATGCTCGTCCTGGCCGTGCCGGTGGTCGTGTTCTCGGACATGTTCGCGATGCTGCTCGGCTACATGCTGCCCGACACGACCCTGGTGAACGCGATCTCGCCCCTGCTCGGCACCGTCATGTACGCGTGGGGCGGCTCGCCGTTCCTCACGGGCGCCGTCGGCGAGCTGCGCTCCCGCAAGCCGGGCATGATGCTGCTGATCGGGCTCGCGATCACCGTCGCGTTCGTCGCCTCGCTCGGCGCGAGCCTCGGCCTGCTCGACCACCAGCTCGACTTCTGGTGGGAGCTCGCGCTCCTCATCGTGATCATGCTGCTCGGCCACTGGATCGAGATGCGCTCGCTCGCGCAGACGACGTCCGCCCTCGACTCCCTTGCCGCGCTGCTGCCCGACGAGGCGGAGCGCGTGGACGGCGACCAGATCGTCAAGGTCTCGCCGGCCGAGCTCGTGGTGGGCGACGTCGTGGTGGTCCGGCCGGGTGGCAGCGTCCCGGCCGACGGCCGCGTCGTCGACGGGCGCGCCGAGATGGACGAGTCCATGGTGACGGGGGAGTCGCGCACCGTCCCGCGCGGTCCGGGCGAGCCCGTGACCGCAGGAACCGTCGCCACGGACTCCGGCCTGCGCGTCGAGGTCACCGCCACCGGCGACGACACCGCGCTCGCGGGCATCCAGCGGCTCGTCACCGAGGCGCAGAGCTCGTCGTCGCGCGCGCAGCGCCTGGCCGACGTCGCGGCGGGCTGGCTGTTCTGGTTCGCGCTGGCCGCCGCCGCGGTCACCGCCGTCGTCTGGTCGCTCGCCGGGATGCCCGACGACGCGGTCGTCCGCACCGTCACCGTCCTCGTGATCGCGTGCCCCCACGCGCTCGGCCTCGCCATCCCGCTCGTCGTGTCCATCGCGACCGAACGGGCCGCCCGTGGCGGCGTGCTCGTCAAGGACCGCCTCGCGCTCGAGAGCATGCGCACCGTCGACACCGTGCTGTTCGACAAGACGGGCACCCTCACCAAGGGTGAGCCGACCGTCGCAGGCGTCGAGCCCGCCGGCGACCTCGACGCGGACGCCCTGCTGGCGCTCGCCGCCGCCGCCGAGTCGGACAGTGAGCACCCCCTGGCCAAGGCGGTGGTGCGCGCGGCGCACGGGCGCGGGCTCACCGTCCCGCGGGCGTCCGGCTTCGCGTCCTCGCCCGCCGTCGGCGTGACCGCGACGGTCGACGGCCACGAGATCCGGGTGGGCGGTCCGCGCCTGCTCGAGGAGAGCGGCCAGGGCGAGCTGCCGGTCGCGGACGCCTGGCGCGGTGACGGCGCGATCATCCTGCACGTCCTGCGCGACGGCGCGGTCGTCGGCGGCATCAAGCTCGCGGACGAGGTCCGCTCGGAGTCCGCGGACGCCGTCCGGCGGCTGCACGACCTGGGGGTCCAGGTGGTCATGATCACCGGCGACGCCGAGGCGGTCGCGCGGTCCGTGGCCGAGGAGATCGGCGTCGACCGGTACTTCGCCGGTGTGCGGCCGGAGGACAAGTCCGCCAAGGTGCAGCAGCTCCAGGGCGAGGGCCGCAAGGTCGCGATGGTGGGCGACGGCGTCAACGACGCCCCGGCGCTGGCGCAGGCCGACGTCGGCATCGCCATCGGCGCGGGGACCGACGTGGCCATCGCGTCGGCCGGCGTCATCCTCGCGAGCGACGACCCCCGCTCGGTCCTGTCGGTGATCGAGCTCTCCCGGGCCAGCTACCGCAAGATGAAGCAGAACCTCTGGTGGGCGGCCGGGTACAACCTGATCTCGGTGCCGCTCGCCGCCGGGGTCCTCGCGCCGGCCGGGTTCGTGCTGCCGATGTCGGTGGGGGCGGTCCTGATGTCGCTCTCGACGGTCGTGGTCGCGCTCAACGCCCAGCTCCTGCGCCGGCTCGACCTCCGCCCGGGCAGGTAGCCGATATCCGCGGCAATATTGCCTATATTCCCTATAGGGGTATTGACCCGGTCCGGGGTGTTCCCTACTCTGACGGACGGCGCACCGGGCGCCCGTCGGAGTCAAGGGAGACCTCGTGAAGCTGTTCGCCGCGCCCCGTCCTGCTCTTCTCCTGGTGTCAGCGGTGTCGGCGGTCGCGCTGGTGGCGAGCGGGCTGGTGCTTGGCGGCCCGGCGAGCGCCGCACCGGCCCGTGGCCCCGGCGCCGCCGACACCACCGACCCGGCCGCGGCCGCGGTGTCGAGCTGGCGGGTGAGCGGCCCGCGCGGCTCGGCCCTGGACGGGGTCGTGCGGCTCGACGACCACGGTGAGGTGGCGCTGGACGTCGTCGCCGACGGCGATACGGTGCTCTCGGCCACGCGCCTCGGCCTGCGCGGCAGCGACGGCGACCTCACCGGCGGCCTGACGTTCGTGGACCGGCGCGACCGCACGGTCTCCGACTCCTACACGATGACGACCGGCAAGAGCGTGCGCCGCTCGTACGTCCACGCGGAGTCGGTGTTCACGTTCGTGGACGCCGCGGGCGCGCGCCTCGGGATCGCCGTGCGGGTCTCCCGCGACGGCGTCGCCTACCGCTACCTGCTCGACGGCGCGGGCGAGCACCGGGTGGACGACGAGTCGGGCGCCTGGGAGCCCGCGGCGGACGGGCCGGCGTGGATGCAGCGCTCGTACGCCGTCAACTACGAGGCCGAGTGGACCACCACGACGGCCGCGGCGGGCAACGGCGGCGGCAGCGTGGGCTTCCCGGTGCTGTTCCAGCAGGGCGACCGGTACGCGCTGGTCACCGAGGCGGACCTGCACGGCGACTACTCGGGTGCGCACCTGACGCACACGGCGGGGTCGCTGCGCTACGACGTCGACCTGTTCGAGGGGCGGCCCGTCACCTCGACCGGTGCCCTGTCGACGCCGTGGCGGGTGGCGATCGTCGGCGACCTGCCCGCCGTCGTCGGCTCGAACCTGGTCGACGACCTGGCCACGCCCAGCGCCCTGGACCCGGGAGCGGACTGGATCAAGCCGGGCCGGTCGAGCTGGAGCTGGCTCACCGACTGGGACAGCCCGCGGGACGAGGCCCGCCAGCGCGACTTCGTCGACCTCGCCGCGCGCAACGGCTGGGAGTACGTGCTGCTCGACGAGGGCTGGAACGCGAGCTGGGTGCCGCGCACCGTGCGCTACGCCCACACGAAGGGCGTCGACGTCATCGCCTGGTTCCACAGCCGTGACCTGCGCACGCAGGAGCAGCGCGACGAGTGGCTGCCGAGCCTGAAGTCGTGGGGGATCAGCGGCATCAAGGTCGACTTCATGGACTCCGACTCGCAGGAGATCCACCGCTGGTACGACGACGTCGCCCGCGACACCGCCCGGTACGAGCTCATGATCAACTTCCACGGGTCCGCGCTGCCGACGGGCATGCAGCGCACGTGGCCGCACATCATGAGCTATGAGTCCGTGCGCGGCATGGAGAACGGCATCAGCCCCGAGCGCAGCCTTGTCGTGCCGTTCACGCGCAACGTCGTGGGGTCGATGGACTTCACGCCGGTGGTGTTCTCGCGCGACAACGACAGGACGTCCAAGGCGCAGCAGGTCGCGATGAGCGTCGCGTACGAGTCGGGTTGGCAGCACATCTCGGACAAGCCAGAGGGCTACGCGGCCGAGCCGAACGCCATGCCGTTCCTGCAGAACCTCCCCACCACCTGGGACGAGGTGCGGTTGCTGAGCGGCACGCCCGGCCGGGACGCCGTGCTGGCGCGCCGGTCGGGGGACCGCTGGTTCGTCGGCGGCCTGCGCGCCGGCTCCGGTGAACCGCTGGCGCTCCCGCTGGAGGGGCTGACCCGCGGCAAGCGGGTGCTCGTCGACCTGCTGACGGACGACGGCGCCAACGGCTCGGCGACCGTGCACACCACGATCCGGGCCAGGGCGGGGGAGACCCTCGCCGTCCCGACGGCGAACAACGGCGGGTTCGTTGCGGTCGTGTGCGAGGCGACCCGGCACCGCGCGACCTGCCTGGAGCCCGTCGTGGCCCGGCCGGACGCGACGCTCACGGTGGAGCCCGCGGAGGCCGACGTCGAGCCCGGCGCCACGGTCGAGGTCCGGGCCACGTTCACCGTGGCCGACCGGGACGTCACGAGCGTGCGGCTGACGCCGGAGCTGCCCGCCGGCTGGACCGCGGACCGGGGTACGCAGACGGTCGCGCGCCTCGCCGCGGGCGAGGTGGCTGAGGTGACCTGGCAGGTCCAGGTGCCCGCCGACGGGTCCACCGGCACGTTCGAGGTGCCGGTCGACGTCGGCTACCGGGCGGCTGCCGGGCCCGGCGGGCGGGGCCGCTACGTCGCGGCGAGCCAGGCCACCCTCTGGGTCACGCCGCCCGCGCTGACAGGGACCCACCACGTCTCCGACCTCGACTGGCTGGAGGAGGCCAACGGCTACGGGCCGATCGAGCGCGACCGGTCCAACGGCGAGGCCGCCGGCGGCGACGGGCGGCCGATCACCATCGCGGGGGTCACCTACGCCAAGGGCGTCGGCATGCACGCGACCGGCTCGCTGACCGCGTGGCTCGGCGGCACGTGCACGTCGTTCCGGGCGGTGGTCGGCATCGACGACGAGGTCCTGAACAAGCCGGGCGACACCGGCGTCGGCTCGGTGCGGTTCCGCGTCTACGGCGACGGCGTCCTGCTGACCGAGACGCCGGTGCTGTCCAACGACGACGGCGGGGTCCCGTTCGACGTCGACGTCACCGGCGTGCGCCGCCTGCGGCTCGTGGCGGACGAGGGCACCGACGGCAAGAACTTCGACCACGCCGACTGGGCGGACGCCCGCGTGACGTGCCCGGAGGGCTGACCCGCCGGACCGCATGCCCACTCATCGGCCCATGTTGCATAGGCTGCGGGTCATGACGACACATCGCTCTACGACGGGGGCGGCGCCATGGGTGGCCTGATGGGACTGCTGGACGACATCGCAGCGCTGGCGAAGCTGGCGGCGGCCTCGATCGACGACGTCGGGGCCGCGGCCGGCCGCGCGACGGCCAAGGCGGCGGGCGTCGTCGTGGACGACACCGCCGTGACACCGCAGTACCTGCGCAGCCTCGCGGCGCAGCGCGAGCTGCCCATCGTGAAGAAGATCGCGATCGGCTCGATCCGCAACAAGCTGGTCTTCATCCTCCCGGCCGCGCTGCTGCTCAGCCAGTTCCTGCCGTGGCTCCTGCCGATCGTGCTCATGCTCGGTGGCACGTACCTCGCGTACGAGGGCGCGGAGAAGATCTGGCACAAGATCTCCGGTCACCACGAGGAGACGGTGCTCGCCGCCGAGGTGAGCCCGGAGGCCGAGAAGAAGCTGGTGGCCGGTGCGATCCGCACGGACCTGATCCTGTCGGCCGAGATCATGGTGATCGCGCTGGACGAGGTGGCCGACGAGTCGTTCTGGTCCCGGCTCACCATCCTCGTGGTGGTGGCCTTCGTCATCACGATCATCGTCTACGGCATCGTCGCGGCCATCGTGAAGATGGACGACGTCGGCCTGCGCCTGGCCGAACGCGAGTCCGGCTTCTCCCAGGCCCTGGGCCGGGGGCTGGTCAAGGCCATGCCGCGGGTGCTCGCCGTGATCTCCGTGGTCGGCACCATCGCCATGCTCTGGGTCGGCGGGCACATCCTGCTCGTCAACCTCGGCGCCGACGGCACCGGCTGGATCCCCGCACCGTACGAGTGGGTGCACCACCTCGAGGTCGCGATCCACGACGGCACCGGCGCGCTCGGCGGCACCCTCGGCTGGCTCTTCAACACGCTGTGCTCGGCGATCGTCGGCCTGGTCGTCGGCGCCGTCGTGGTTGCGGTGCTCCACCTCCTGCCCTCACGCAAGAAGGAGGAGCCCGTTCTCCAGGTCGGCGAGGACCGCTTCGCGCAGGGCCTGAGC
>NZ_JBHXBG010000010.1:0-39406 GCF_042726755.1 Promicromonospora sp. NPDC060271
GGGATGCGTTCACGGGCCCCAGGGGGCCCTCCACTTCGGGAAGGAATACATCCCGGCGCGGTATCTCGGACCCCGCGGCCTTGCTTGTCGGGTCACCTGGGGTGGGGGACTTCGTGTCCAGGTGGGGGGTGGTTGGCAGGGGGTGTGCCGTCGTTCGTGTCGTGGGCGTCTTTGCCTTGTCGCGGCCTGCGGCTGCGCTGCGGTGGACCGCCTTGGTGCCCTCGGCCGCTGCTATCGCGCTGATGCTGGGGTCGCCCAGGGTTGCCGCGGCGTCTACTACTGCTGCCAGGGCTTCCGCGTAGCTGGCTGCGTGGGGGGAGTTGGTGGTGATGAGGTGCGTCAGGAGGTCTGTGGGGGCGCTGCGCCAGCGGCGGGCGCTGACCGCGGCGTCGAAGAAGGGTTGGAGGCTGCTGCTCGACGTCGGACGTCCCGTGGCGGCGAGCCAGTCTGTGGGGGCTCCTGGGGAGGATTCTGCTACTGCTGCTGCCAGGCGTTCGGCCTCGGTGCGGGCTTCCTCGGGGTTCAGGCCGGCGGTGGTGGCCGTCGCGGCGAGGGCGTCCAGGGCGGCGGCCAGCGCCGTCGTGGTCATGGTGCTTCCAGGGGGGCGGGGCCCGATGCCGGGCCCTGGTCTGGTGTTCCGGGGGTGGGCGGGGCCGGGGCCGTGCTGGGTGCTGGGCTCGGGAGGTTCAGGGTTGACTGCGTGCCGAACTTCTCCTCGAGGAAGCGGCCGTGCGCGACGAGGGCTACGGCGTCGGCGCGCGAGACGGCGTCGGAGATCTTGTCGATGGTGGCGCCCAGCAGGTCGAGCTGGTCGCAGAGGATCATGAGCGACGTCTTGCCGCGGTCCACGACGCGCCGGTCGGCGAAGTCGCGGGGGAGGCGCAGGTACGCGTCGACCGCCTCGGGCAGGTAGCTCGTCGCGGTCGCGACGACGGTGTGCGCCTGCTGGGAGCCGGCGCCGAGCCGGTCCAGGCGGGGCGCCATCTCGTGCACGGTCTCGGCGACCCGCTGCACGCGGGCGGTGACGGCGGCCGGCGCCCTGCCGGACGTGCGGGCCAGGACGGCGTCGACGGACGTCACGATCTGCTCGGTCGTGGGCGGGGCGGGGACGGCCACGGGCCGCTCCTCCTCGGTGCGCCCACCGCCGAAGATCCGTTGCCACCAACCCATACGTGCCTCCGGGCCTGCCGTCACGGGGTGTTGAGGTCGAGAGAACCGCTCGCCACACCGTCGGTGTTGGTACGCCGTGCCCGCTCCACGTACTGGGAGGCCTTCGTGGTCTCGGTCTGCAGCACGCCGATCGTCTGCGACATCGAGTCGAGCGCCCGGACCTTGAAGTCGCTGATGGAGTCCATGGTCGCGTAGATGTTGGCGAACGCGGCCTGGAGCTGCTCGATGCCGACCGTCGAGCTCGCCGCCTGCTCCTGGATGGTCGCGGACTGGTCGGCGAGCATCTTGGAGGTCGAGGCGATCATGTTCGACGTCGTCGTGTTCAGCGCGCCGATCTGGTCGAGCACGAGCTTCTGGTTCGCCAGCGCCTGCGCCACGATGACGGCGGTGCGCAGCGCGGAGACCGTCGTCGTCGTCGCGCGGTCGACACCCTTGGTGAGCTCGATGTTGTTCTTGATGATGATGTCGATCGCGAGGTAGCCCTGGATCGAGACGGCGAGCTGGGTGAGCAGGTCCTGGTGCTTCTGGCGCACGTAGAACAGGACGTCCTCGGACAGCGCCTTGGCCCGCTCGGGCTCGGCGATCTGCAGCTCGGCGATCTTTGCCGAGAGCTGGGCGTCGAGCCGCTCGGCCACGTAGATGTACTGGTTGAGCCGCGCCATCGTGTCCCAGAGGTTCTGCTTCTCCAGGTTGAGCGCGGCGTTGTCCTTGCGGAGCTCGTCCTGGCCGTTGTAGAGGGCCTGGATGATGGCGTTGAGCTGGCCCTGGGCGGACTCGTAGCGGCGGAAGTAGTCCTGCAGCTTGTCGCCGAACGGGATGATCCCGAGGATCTTGCGGCCCACGCTGGCCTCGGACGGGTCCAGGTCCTCGACGGTGCGGCGCAGCTCCAGCAGGGTCTGGCCCACCTTCGAGCCGTCGGCGAGGCCACCCTCCTTCAGCGCCCGGACGGGCGTGGCCAGCAGCCGGTTGCTGGAGTCGGCGGCCTGGCGGATGTCCTGGTCGCCCATGGTGCGCACGTCGTCGGCACGCCTGGCGAACTCGGGGCTCTTGGTGTCGGCGCTCAGGAGGCCGTCGAGGTAGGTGGCCACCTTCTGGTCGAGCGCCGGCGCGACGGCGGGGTCGACCTTCGGAGCCATCTTGGGGGCCTGTGTGGCGGCGACGGCCTGGACCGGGTCGGGCGCGCTCAGCACGAGGGGCTCGGCTGCGGGAGCAGGCGGTTGAAGCGGCATCGGCTCGGTCATCGGTGCTCCTCGTGATAGGGCGTCCGAACGCGGCGAGTATATGCGGGGAGCCGCTGTCGCCGGGAGGGAAAACGCCTGGGTGCGGGGTGAGAACGAGAGGCCGACGGCGAGAGTTCCCCAGCCGGAAGGACCTCACCCGGTGGGCTTCGGGTGTGGCGCTCCCCACTCGGCGTCCGAGCACGGAATACGCCCGGCCGGGCGGACGGTTTGGGAGCATGAACGCAGTCGTTCGGAACTTCTTCCAGACAGGATGCACACGTAGCCATGCCCTTGCGCCGGTTCTCTCGCCCGCGTGCCGCCGTCGTGACGGCCACGGTCGCTCTCCTGCTCGCCGCCTGCTCGCCGGGGGGTGGTTCGCCGGAGGAAGCCGCCGGCGAACCGGTCGCCGGCGGGACCCTCACCTACGCCTCGGGTGACGCGGAGCCCTCGTGCCTCGACCCGCACGTCGGCGGCAACTACCCGCAGGCGCTCATCGCCACGCAGTACCTGGAGTCGCTCGTCTCGCTCGACGACAGCGGCAAGGTCATCCCGTGGCTCGCCACCGGGTGGCAGGAGAGCGACGACGGCCTGAGCTGGGAGTTCACGCTCCGCGAGGACGTCACGTTCACGGACGGCACGCCGTTCGACGCCGAGGCGGTGGCCGCCAACATCGCGCACGTGCAGGACCCGGCGACGGCGTCGTCGACCGGCTATCTCGCCCTGGCGAAGATCGAGGACGTGGTGGTCGTCGACGACCACCTCGTCCGGCTGGAGCTGAGCACGCCCGACAGCGCGCTGCTGGAGTCGCTCTCGCAGATCTGGGTGGCCATGGAGTCGCCCAAGGCCCTGGAGCGCAGCCAGGAGGAGAACTGCGCGTCGCCGGTCGGCACCGGCCCGTTCGTCGTCGACGCCTGGGAGCGCCAGGACTCGGTGACCCTCGTCCGGAACGACGACTACAACTCTCCGCCCGCCGACGCCGAGGGCTCCGGCCTCCCGTACCTCGACTCGATCGTGTGGCGGTTCATCCCCGACTCGGCGAGCCGCTACGCCGCGCTCCAGTCCGGTGAGGTGCAGGTCATCGACAACGCGCAGCCGGACACGATCCGGTCCGCCGAGACGAGCGGGACCATCAAGGAGCTGGACGCACCCCGCCCCGGCGCGTCGAACCGCATAGAGCTCAACTCGGGCAAGGCGCCGTTCGACGACGAGCGCGTCCGCGAGGCCTTCATCCGTTCGGTCAACGTGGACGACGGCATCGAGGGCCTGTTCTTCGGGACCGCTGAGCGTTCGTACTCGCCGCTGTCCGGCGTCGAGCCGCTCGGCCTGGGTGAGCCCGACCTCTTCACCGTCGACACCGACGCAGCGGCCACCCTCCTCGACGAGGCGGGCTGGACCGAGCGCGACGCCGACGGCTACCGCGTCAAGGACGGCGAGCGCCTCACCCTCGACTTCCCGGTGAGCACCAACCAGTCGATCCCGGCCGAGCAGTCCCTGTTCGAGCAGATCCAGGCGGACGCCAAGGCAGCGGGCTTCGAGGTGCGGCTGCACCCGCTCGACCTGTCGAGCTGGTACGGCGCGCTCGCCGAGAACGACTACAACCTGGTCAGCGCCCCGTACACGAAGGTCGGCCCGGACGTGCTGCGGATCCTGTACCACTCGGCGAGCATCGAGCCGGCACCCAGCGGCTACTTCGCGAACCTCGCCCAGGTCGACGACCCCGTGCTCGACGACCTGCTCACCCGGGCCTCCGCGACGAGCAACCCCGACGACCGCAAGAGCCTGTACGAGCAGGCCCAGCGGATCATCCTCGAGGGCTACTACATCCTGCCGCTGTACGACCAGCAGAACCACTTCCTGTACTCGACCACGGTGCAGGGGCTGCGGGCGATGCCGACGGTCTCCACGCCGACCTTCACCGAGGCCTGGCTGACGTCTTGACGCTTCCCGTCCCCACCACCGGGGCACGCAGGAGGCCGGTGCCGGGCAACCGGCGCTGGCTGCTCCTGCGTGCCGGTGGGGTCGTGTTCGTGCTCTGGGCCGCCGCGACCATCACGTTCTTCGCGCTCCGGCTGGTCCCCGGCGACCCCGCCGAGGCGATCCTCGGCGGACCCGGCTCGCAGGCCGGACCGGAGGCGCTGGCGCAGGTACGCCGCGAGTACGGCCTCGACCAGCCGCTCGTCGTGCAGTACCTGACCTACCTCGGCCGGCTCGCGACCGGTGACCTCGGCCAGTCCTATTCCCTGCACAAGCCGGTGGCGACGGCGATAGGGGAGCAGCTCGGCGCCACGCTCACCCTCGCGCTCTGCTCGCTCGTGCTCGCCTGGGTGCTCGCGTGCGCGCTGGCGGCCTGGAGCGTGCGGGGCGGCCGGATCGCCTGGGCCATCGGGTCGGGGCTCGAGCTGGTCGCGGCGGCCGTGCCGCACTTCTGGCTCGCGACGGTGCTGATCCTGTTCCTCAGCCTCACCCTCAAGGTCCTGCCGCCGGTCAGCGTGCCGGGGCCGCTCGGCATCGTGCTGCCCGCGCTGACGATGGCGATCCCGCTGGCCGGGTTCCTCGGGCAGGTCATGCGCGAGTCCCTGCTGACCGCCATGGAGTCGCCCTTCGTCACGACGGCGCGCGCCCGCGGCGAGAGCGAGGTCCGGATCTTCTGGCGGCACACGCTGCGGCACGCCGCGATCCCCGCCGTCGGGCTGTCCGGCTGGGCCTTCGGGTCGCTGATCAGCGGGGCGGTCGTCGTGGAGTCGGTGTTCGCCAGGCAGGGGCTCGGCCGCAGCCTGCTCTCCGCGGTCCAGCTCCGCGACGTCACGCTGGTGACCGGCATAGTGCTCGTCGTGGCGCTCGCGTACACGGTGATGACCCTCGTGACCGATCTCGCCGACCGGGCGATCGACCCGCGCGGACGGGCGGTGACGGAGTGAGGGCGTTCCGCCCGACGGTCGCGGAGGTGATCGCGGGCGCGGTCCTGCTGCTCCTGCTCGTCGCCGCACTCTGGCCGAACCTGCTCGCCCCGGGCGACCCGCTCGCCGTCTCGCGCACCGAGGCCTTCCAGCCGCCGTCGCTCGCGCACCTCTTCGGGACCGACGAGTCCGGCCGCGACATCTACACCCGGGTGATCCACGGGGCCGCGGAGTCGCTGCGGATCGGCGTCCTCGCGACGGCGATCGGCATCGGCCTCGCGACGGTCCTCGGCCTCGCGGCCGGCCTCGGCCCGCGCTGGCTCGACTTCGGCACCACGCGGCTCGTCGAGGTGCTGTTCGCGTTCCCCGGCCTGCTGCTCGCGCTGCTGTTCATCGTGGTGACGGGGCCGGGTGTGCTGAGCTCGACCATCGCCGTCGGCCTGGCCACCGCGCCCGGGTACGCGCGGATCATCAGGTCCCAGGTGCGGCGGACGGCGGCCGCCGAGTTCGTCGAGGCGGCCCGCGTGCTGGGGCGCGGCCGGCTCTGGATCATCGTCCGGCACATCCTGCCGAACGTGACCGCCGCCCTGTTCGTGCTCGCGACCCTCGGGCTCGGGCAGGCGGTCATCTGGGTCTCCTCGCTGAGCTACCTCGGCCTCGGCGCGGTACCGCCCGCCGCGGAGTGGGGCGCGATGCTCGCCGCGGGCCGCACCTACATCGCGAACTTCTGGTGGATGACCTTCTTCCCCGGCCTCGCGATAGTCGCCGGCGCGGCCGCCGCGACCGTCATCGGGCGCGGCATCCAGAAACGGAACAGGAGCGCGGCGTGAGCGATCCGGTGCTGTCGGTCAAGGACCTCGTCGTGGAGTTCGCCGGACGGCGCGTCGTCGACGGCGTCAGCTTCCAGGTGGCGGCCGGCGAGTGCGTGGCGATCGTCGGCGAGTCCGGCTCGGGCAAGAGCGTCACGGCGCGCAGCATCGTCGGCCTTGCCGGAGAGGGCGCGCGGGTCACCGCCGCCGAGCTGACGGTCGGCGGGCAGGACGTGCTCGCGCTGTCCGGGCGGCGCCTGCGCAGCCTGCGGGGCGGCACGGTCGGACTGATCGCGCAGGACGCGCTCGTCTCCCTTGACCCGCTGCGGCCCGTCGGACGCGAGATCGGCGACACGCTCGCCCTGCACACCGGGCTCGACGCCGCCGCCCGCCGTGCGCGCACCATCGAGCTCCTGGACCGTGTGGGCCTGCCCGACGCCGAGCTGCGGGCCGGCCAGCGCCCCGGCCAGCTCTCCGGCGGCCAGCGGCAGCGGGCCCTCATCGCGGCGGGGATCGCGGGTGAGCCACGGCTGGTCGTCGCCGACGAGCCGACCACGGCGCTCGACCAGCCCGTCCAGGCCGGTGTGCTCGGGCTCCTGGGCCGGCTGCGCGACGACGGCACCGGCGTGCTGCTCATCAGCCACGACCTTTCGGTGGTGCTGGGCATCGCCGACCGGGTCCTCGTGATGACCGACGGCGCGGTGGTCGAGGAGGGCACCCCGGCGGAGGTCTTCGAGCGGCCCCGGCACCCGTACACCCGCAAGCTGGTGGCCGCCGTCCCGGCGGGCGTGCCCCGCGGCACGCCCCTGTCGGCCGCCGTCGACCCGGCAGCCGGCCCGGCAGCCCGCCCACCAGCCGGCGTCGGACGGACGAGTGGTCGGCGCGTGGCTGCTGACGACGCTCCGATGCCTGCGTCCGGCGACACTCTCCTCGAGGCCCGGGGGCTCGCGCGGACCTTCCAGGTCGGCGGGCGGGAGATCGTCGCCGCCCGCGACGTGTCGTTCTCCCTGCGTGCCGGGCGCACGCTGGGCCTGGTCGGGGAGTCCGGCTCGGGCAAGTCCACCACCGCCCGGCTCCTGATCGGGCTGGAGCGGCCCGACGCCGGCGAGGTCACCCTGCTCGGCGAGCCCTGGATCCCCCTCCCGGAGTCCCGGCGACGCCCGCGCCGGCCGCTCGTCGGCGCCGTGTCCCAGGATGCGCTGAGCTCGTTCGACCCGCGCTGGACCGTCGGCAGGGTCCTCGCTGACGCCCTGACCCGCGGCCGCACGACCCGGCCGGGGCCGGTCCGCGCCGAGATCGCGGAGCTGCTCGGCACGGTGGGCCTCGACCCGGCGGTGGCCACCCGCCGTCCGCTGCACCTCTCGGGCGGCCAGCGGCAGCGCGTCGCCGTCGCGCGGGCGCTCGCCGCCGACCCCCGGGTGCTGATCCTGGACGAGCCGGTGTCCGCGCTCGACGTCTCGGTCCAGGCGCAGGTGCTCGACCTGCTCGACCGGGTCCAGCGCGAGCGGAACCTCGCCTATCTCCTCATCACGCACGACCTCGGGGTCGCCCTGCACATGAGCGACGAGATCGCCGTCATGCAGGAGGGGCGCATCGTCGGGTCCGGCCCGGCGGCGACCGTCTTCGACGACCCGCAGCACCCGTACGTGCGGCTGCTGCGGGACGCCTCACCGATCGCCGTCGGGCGGGCCGACAGGGGCTGACCAGGCCTGCCCTACATCTCGATCCTGGGCTTCGCGTCCAGCACGTCGAAGGTCTTCAGTAGGCGCAGGTAGGGCGCGAAGGCCTCGTTGACCTGGTCCGGCTCCAGCCCGTAGCGCCGCATGTCGTACAGGTGCGGCTTCGTCCCCGCCGGCCGGGCGAGCACCTGGTCGAGCTTCGCCTGGTCGCTCGCCGTCCAGGTGGCGCCGATCGCCGAGTACAGCCGCGGCACCTCCGTGTGCGGGTCCGCGCTCAGCGCGTGGTACGGCACGTCCACGATGGCCGACGGCGGCAGGCTGAGCCGCGCCTCCAGCGCGTTGTTCACCCACGTGACCATGGAGTCCATCACGAGCTGCCCGACCTCCAGCGGGTCCGGGTCCTTCTGGTACGGCGCCCACAGCGTCTCGATGAGGCTGCACGACGAGCCGACGACGGCGGCCGGGTCGCGGTGCGTCCACACGAAGGTGGCGTCCGGGAACACCTGCTTGATCACCGTCATGTCGTTCAGGTGCGCCGGGTACTTGACGACCCACCGCTTGGCCGGCCGGCCGTGCTGCAGCACCTGCAGGCCTTGCTTCAGGTGCTCGTAGTCGCCGGCCAGCTCCGCCGTGCTCCGCCGTGCGTACCAGTCGCGGTAGGAGGGCATGCTGCCGTGGAACAGCGGCCAGAAGGTGCCGTGCGGCATGAGCACCAGCGACTCCTCCGGGTCCGTGGCCTGGATCGGATGGATGTGCTTCAGCCCAGGGGCGAAGTAGCGCGTGACGAGCTGGATGCTCTGGTCGAACCGCTTGATCTCCCGCTTGGCGACCTTCGGGTCCTCGAGGCCCGTGTAGGACATCTCCCAGGCGAGCGGCCCGCGGTGGTCGGGCGATGCCGCGAGCACCTTGTGGGCGAGGGTGGTCGCCGTGCGCGGCAGGCCGAGCACGAACACCGGGTTGACGATCTGCTCGTCGGCGATCTCCGGGCGCTCGGCCAGCAAGGCCTGGATGCGCAGCCGGTTGACGTAGCGGCCCTTGACCACGCTGAGCGCGAAGAACCAGCCCAGAGGCGTCAGCCGGGGCTCCTCGACGATGCTCGCGAACACGCGGCCGAGACCGTCGGCGAGCTCGGGGTCCTGTACGCCGGCCTCCTTGTCGGCGTCGGCTACGGCCTTCGCCCACGCGCCCGCGGAGTCCTCCCGCCCGCGGATCGCGGGGCCGAGGACGGTGTTGAGAACCTTGGAGGCTCGGGTGTTGCTGCTCACGATGTCCCTTCGAGTGCGGAGTGCTGCTCTGGGCGGAAGGCGACCGGGAGCGCCTCCAGCAGACGGAAACGGAAGTCGGGTGCCCACCGCAGCTCGTCCGTGCGCAGCGCGAGGGCGGGCGTGAGGCGGCGGTGCAGCGTCTCGGCGGCCGTGCGGACGATCAGGCGGGCCAGGTGCGGCGCGGGGCACGCGTGGGCGCCGACCCCGAAGGTGAGGTGGGCACCGCTGCCGGAACCGTCCCACGGACCCTCGCCCCGGATGGTCGGGTCCGAGCCGACGGCGCCCACCGCGAGCAGCACCGCGTCGCCGCTCTGCACGAGCTTGCCGTCCAGCAGGAAGTCCTCGACGGCGATCCGCGGCGCCAGCGCGCTCACGGGTGGCGCGGTCCACAGCACCTCGTCGAGCGCCTCGTCGGTCCCGAGCCGTCCGCCGGCGAGCCGCCTGGCGAACTGTTCGTCGGTCAGGGCGAGGTAGAGCGTCTGGGTCAGCCAGGCCTGCAGCCCGAGGGTCGTGGTGGCGGTGAGGGACAGGATGCCGAGCGCCGCCTCGGCGGTGCTCTCGTAGGCGGTGTGCCGTGCGAGGCGGCCGGCGGGGGTCGGGGTGCCGTCCGGCCGGCGGGCCGCCGTCTGCCCGTTGAGCAGGAAGCTCACCTCGTGCACGGTCGCCGCGGCGTAGCGGTCCGACGCCGGGCGCGTGGCGATCTCGAACACCTGCTTCGCGGTCGCGGCGTCGAACCCGAGGAGCGCGCCCAGCGTCAGGTGGGGCATCGGCGCGACGTACTCGCGCACCAGGTCGGCGACGCCGGTCGCGGCGAAGCTGTCGATCAGCTCCTCGCACCGTTCGCGGGTGGTCCGGGCGACCTCCGCGTCGTCGATCACGCCGAGGACCTCGTCGAGCGGGGTGCGGAGCCTGCCGTGCACGCTGCCGTCGGCCTGCTCGACCGTCGGCCTGCCGACCGGCGCGAGCGGGTGGAGCAGCGGCGAGTCGGCGCCGGGTACCGGCTGCTCGTGGCCGTTCCAGGACCCGGTCGCCGCTGTGAGGGGGAACTGGCCGCGGGCCATCGCGACGATGGTCCGGTACTCCGTCACGAGCCAAGCGCGGGTACCGGCCTCCAGCCCGACCGGGGCGACGTCCCCCCACTCCTCGCGAAGCCGGTTGTGCACGGCCGCCGCGTCGGTCGACGCGGTCACCTCCGTGATGGACGTGACGGTGGCCGGGTCGTCGAGCTTCAAGGGCCGGTGGGCGGGATCACCGCTGACGGTGTCGCCGATGCCGGCGATACCGTCGATCATGGTCGAGCTCATCGAGTCCCCGTCTGGTCGGGTACAGGTTCCTGCTTCCGGCCAAACCTTGCCCGATATGTGCGCGTATGTCGAGAAGCTGTCGCGGACTCGTGGAGGACTACCCGCTGGTCAGAAGCCCGCGAGAGCCCGCACCGTCTCTATCGTGTCGGCCTCCGCGGCACTCTTGTCGTCGCGGTAGCGCAGCACGCGCGCGAAGCGTAGGGCGAGCCCGCCCGGATAGCGGGTGGAGCGCTGCAGCCCGTCGAACGCGATCTCCACCACCTGCTCCGGCCGGACGGTCACCACCCACCCGTTGTCCTCGGTGCTGAGCTCGGTGAAGCGCGCGGTCTGCCACTCCAGCATCTCGTCCGTCATGCCCTTGAACGTCTTGCCGAGCATCACGAAGCCGCCCTCCGGGTCGCGCGCCCCGAGGTGGATGTTGGAGAGCCAGCCCTGCCGGCGGCCCGAACCCCGCTCGACCGCGAGCACCACGAGGTCGAGGGTCTGGCGCGGCTTGACCTTCACCCAGCCCGCGCCCCGGCGTCCGGCGGCGTAAGGGGCGTCGAGCGACTTGACCACCACGCCTTCCTGGCCCGCGCGCAGCGCCGCCGCGAAGAACTCGGCTGCGGTCTCGGGGTCCTCCGTGACCAGCCGGCGCACCGTGTGCGGCCCGGCGATCTCGTCGAGCACGGCGAGGCGCTCGCGGAGCGGGGCGTCGACCAGGTCGCGCCCGTCGGCGTGCAGCACGTCGAAGAAGAACGGAGTGAGCCGTAGCTGGGCGGCCAGCTCCGCCTCCGACGCGGTCTCCCTGGTCGCGGACCGCGCGGCGGTCTCCTGGAATGGCCTGGGCACGCCGTCCTCCCCGACGGCCAGGGCCTCGCCGTCGAGCACCAGACGGTCGGACGGCAGCGCGCGCGCCACCTCGACGATCTCGGGCACGCGCTCGGTGATGTCGTCAAGGGACCGCGTGACGACGCGCACGTCGTCGCCGAGGCGGTGCACCTGGATGCGGATGCCGTCGAGCTTGACGTCGACGCAGAGCTCGGTGCCGCCCTCGGTGCCGGCATCGCCGGACCCCAGCTTCTCGAAGGCCGCCGCGATGTCCGGCGCCGACGCTGCCAGCATCGGCCGGACCGGCCGCCCGATCTCGAGCGTGAACGTCGCCAGCACGGCGACCGGGTCCTTCGCGAGAAGCGCGGCGCTCGCCACCGGGCCGGTCGCGCCGCGCATCATGACGGCCCGGCGGACGGCGTCGGCGGGAGCTCCGGCGGCCTCGGCGACGGCGTCGACCACCACCGAGTCGAGCGCGCCCTGGCGCAGCTCCCCGGCGACCAGGCCGCGCAGGAACGACTGCTCGCGTTCGGTGGCGGCGCCGAAGAGCTCCGCGGCCGCGGTGGAACGGGCCTGGGCCGAACCCGGGCCTTCGAGCGTCGCCATCCCGGCGAAGGCGGCGTCGACGTCGCGCACCGTGAGCGTTGCGGTCGTCGCCGGAGGTGGGAGGTCGCGGAGAGCCGCGTAACCGAGTCCGGTGCGGCGCTGGCGGAGCGCGCCGGCGAGGTAGGAGACGACTGTCTCGAGGTCGTCGGCGGTGTCGGCCTCGGCCGTGCCGCCTCCGCCGTCCCTGTCCCCGTTCTCGGCTCCGGCGGCAGCCGTGCGCCGCAGCAGGTCGGCGATGGCCGCGCGCTTGGCGAGGCGTGAGCGCGTGGCGGCGACGGCGTCGGACGTGGCGGCGACCTCGGCGAGCAGCATGCTCCATCTTGACGCGTCCTGAGTCGGGGCGCCGCTCCGCTACGGCTCGGTCGCGGCTGACCGCACGAATGACCATGCACCTGCTGCCAGACTGGGCTGGATCTTGGCAGCAAGTGCATGGTCATTCCGCGGCCTCACGCCGGGTCAGCGCTCCTCGGGCGCCCACCAGGTCAGGTGGCTCGCCGCCTCCGCCGTCGGCTCGATGGTCTCCCACGCCTCGGCGATCAGCCCGTCCTCGAACCGCATGATGTCCACGACCGTGATCTCCGCTCCGGAGGGGAGCCGGCGGCGTGAGTGCAGGACGACGTGGTCGCCGTCGGCCAGCATGTGCTTGATCTCGACCTGCATGCCCGCGATCTTCTCCAGCGACGCCCGCATCGAGGCGAGCCATTCCGCCTTGGTCGAGAACGTCGAGTCCGGCCGGTGATGGACGAAGCCGTCGCTCAGCACCCGCTCGACCGAGGCGACGTCGCCCGACTCGACGAGGTCCGCGAACGCCCGGCCGACGATGGTCTTGTTGTCAGTGGCAGTGCTCCGAGTTGTCATGTCCGCAGTGTTCGCCGCTGTCGCGATGCCTGTCGATGAACTGGGAGTTCATGGCGTCCGGCGACGCGTTGAGCGACACTCGACGCCATGCACACCGTGGGGGAGCTGCTGCGGCAGTGGCGGCAGCGTCGTCGGCTCAGCCAGCTCGATCTGGCGATCGCCGCCGACGTGTCGGCCCGCCACGTCAGCCTCGTCGAGACCGGCAGGTCGCGGCCCAGTGCCGAGATGGTGCTCCGGCTCGCGGACCAGCTCGACGTCCCGCTCCGGGAGCGCAACCGGCTGCTGCTCGCCGCCGGGTTCGCCCCGCGGTACCCCGAGCGGCCGCTCGACGGCGACGCGCTGTCGGCAGCCCGGGACGCCGTCGCACGGGTGCTGAGCGCGCACGAGCCGTATCCGGCGCTTGCCTTCGACCGCCGGTGGAACATCCTGATGACCAACCGCGCCGTCGACCGGTTCTTCGCGGGCGTCGCACCCGACCTGCTCCGCCCGCCGGTCAACCTGGTGCGGCTCGGCCTTGACCCCCGCGGGCTCGCCTCGCTGGTGGTCAACCTGGCCGACGTGCGCGCGATGTTCCGCTCCCGGATCCGCCGCCAGCTCGCCGCGGTTCCTGACCCCGAGCTGACGGCGCTCTACGAGGAGCTGCTGGCACCCGGGCTCGACGGCGAGGCGGGCGACTCGACAGAGCCCGAGTCGGACGTCGTGATCCCCATGGTGCTCCGTCTCGACGGGCGTGAGCTGCGGCTCTTCTCGACGATCACCACGTTCGGCACCCCGATGGACATCACCCTGGCCGAGGTGGCCGTCGAGTCGTACTACCCGGCGGACGCGGAGAGCGCCGCCTACTTCGCGGAGCCTCCCTCCTGAACCTCAGCCCAGGTGCCAGGCGGCCACCGCGGCCTCGATCGCGGCGCGGGCGTCCGCCTGGATTCCCGGCACCAGCTCGAACGGCGCCTCGCCGGACTTGGGTGCGCGGCGCCAGGTCCCGACCACGCGCCCGTCCAGAAGGACCGCCGGGCGGAAGATCCCGTTGACGAACGGGACGACGGTGCGCATCGCCTCGGCGTCCGCGACCAGCTCGCGGTCCTGGTAGCCCAGGACGATCTCGTCGAACCCCGGCACGAGCAGCACGCCGGACGGTTCGGCGAGATCACTGCCGGGGCCGCTCGGCGCCTGCCCGACGAGCATCACCTTCCCGTCGACGACCACCTCGGCGACGGCCTCCGGCTGTTCCGCACGCAGCTCGGCGACGGCGGTGCGCACCGGCACCTTGGGCAGGCCGAGCCACCACGCGAGATCCTCGACGGTGGCGGGCCCGCGGCCGGCGAAGTAGGAGCGCGCGATCCGGCGCAGCGCCGCGCCCGGATCCTCGGCGGGGCTGTCGCCGAGCCCGGCCCCCGGTGACTCGACCATGAGCTGCTGGGCATCGGCGAACGGACCCCAGTGCAGCACTCCCTTGACCCCGAGGGTGGCGATCAGGTGGTAACCGCGCTGCCCCTCGATGGGCACGCCGGCCTGCTGCCACAGGTCGACCATCGCCGCGCGCGAGATGCCGCCCTCGGCGGGCGACGCCCGCAGCGCCTCGAGGGCCACCGCCTCGGCGCGGGCCACCACGTCGTCGTCCAGGCCCTCGGTCTCGCGGACCTTGCGGCCCGTGCGCAGCATGCGCGCGCCGGTGAGCGAGAGGAGCGCGGCGAGGTCGCCCGGCGTGGTCGCGAAGAGCGTGCCGCGCTGGGTCCACCCACGCACGAGCTCGCCGGCGTCGAACGCGGCGCGGACGTCGTCCAGCGTGGTGCCCTGGCGGCACCGGACGGCGATCGCCCGCAGCACCGCAGGCAGGTCCTGGCCCTGGAGCGCGACCATCCGGCGGACGACGTCGGCGGGGGACAGGTCCGGGGTGCCCGCGCCGCCGTCGGGCACGGTGAGGCCCTGCGTGCGCAGGCGAAGCCGGCGCGCGGCGGCGGGCGAGAGCTCGGTCGGTCCGGAAGGCATGCGGGAAGGCTACGGGGCACGTCTGACACTCACCGGCCGGCGGGCCGTCCCGGCCCCCCGGCCGGCTGCCGCGCCCGCCTACTCCTCGATGGCACCGCCGATGGCACGGAGGTGCTGGCGGAAGGTCGTGCCGTCACGGTCGCGTGCGGCGAGGTACTCGGTGAACCGGGTCTGCTCGCGCAGGCTGGTGCCGAGGTTCATGCGTATCGCCTGGCGGCGTTCGGTGTCGCGGATGGTGGCTGCGAGCTCCGAGATCTCGGCCGCGCGGCCGAGGGGCAGGAACAGCACGCCGTCGTCGTCGCCGAGCACGAGGTCGTCGCCGGTGACCGTGTGGTCACCGAACCGTGCGGCGGTCAGGGCGTCCGCGGGCTGCGCGTCGAGCCGCTGCGGCCCGGCCGGGACGGCGCCCTGGCTGAACACCGGCAGGCGGATCGTGCGCAGGTCGCGGGAGTCGCGGTGCAGCCCCCAGATCACCGTCCCGCCGAGCCCGGCGCGCTGGATCTCCAGGGTGACGAGGTCTCCGACGCAGGCCTCGTCCGTGCGGCCTGCGTTGTCGACCACGAGGACGTCGCCGGGCTTGGCCAGCTCGATCGCCTCGAGGAACACGTCGACGCTGCCGACGTGTCGTGCCGGACGGGCGCGGCCGACGACGCGCGCGCCCTCCCACAGCGGACGGACGTCCGCCGGCGCCTGCCGGACGGGAACGCCGAGGCGAACCATGGCGTCGGCGACGTGGGGCGTGGTGAGGTCGAGGAACGCACCTTGCAGATCGAGCACGTCGGTCGGTCTCCTTGGTCAGGCGCGCCGAGCGGGCTCCCGGCGCTCGTCCGCGCAACCATATCGCCGCGACAGGCGGCTACGGGCGGGGGTCGAGCGTCGCGGCGAGGAACTCCCGGGCCAGCCTGGTGAACTCCTCCGGCTGGTCGTAGGTGACGATGTGCCCGGCGCCCGCGACCGTGACCAGGCGGGAGCCGGGGGCCGCGGCGGCCGCCGCGGACAGCTCGGCCTCCCCGACGAGAGTGTCCTGGTCGCCGCGGACCCACAGCGTCGGGACGGTCAGCCTTGGCAGGTCGGGCAGGAGGTTCAGCCGCATCGAGAACGGCCCGTAGGCCCGGGTCTGCCAGTCATCGAGCCCCGGTTCGCCGTGCGCGTCCTTGGCCCTGGCCTCCTCGACGGCCAGCCGGACGATGTCCTCGAAGTCAGGGGTGTCCGCGCCGGCGGTGAGGCTGGTGGTCATGGACCGCCGGACCAGCTCCGGACGCCTGGCGAGGTACCGGCTGGTCAGCCGCATGGCTCCGGGAGTACGCAGGAACAGCCAGGTGAGGAGCTGCGCCGGGCGCCGCGCGCCGATTCCGCCAGGTCCGACGGCGATCAGGGAGCTGACCCGCTCGGGGTGGTCCAGCGCGTAGCCGGTGGCGATGCCGCCGCCCATCGAGAGCCCGATGATCGCCGTCCGCGGCAGGTCCAGCGCGTCCAGCAGGTCGTCGAGGAAGTGGCGGTAGAAGGCGTCGTCGAGCACGCCGCGCCAGGGCCGGCTGCCGCCGTGCCGGGGCAGGTCGATGACATGCACGCGGTAGTCGGCCGCCAGTGCCTGCGCGACCCGACGCCACACGCCCTGGGCGGTGTCGAGCATCGCCCCGTGGAGCAGGAGGACCGGCGGCCCTGACTCGCCTGCCCGGTACAGGCGCACCGGGCCTCCGGAGACCGTCAGGTCGGTACGGGTGTCGAAGAGGTCGGTCACGCGGGCTCCTTCAGCAGGTCGAGCTGGGCGTCGAGGTGTCCGAGGGGGGCGAGCTGCGCCGCGCGAAACGCCTCGGGTTCGGCAGGGTGGCCTGGGCTCTCCCCAGTGTATAGAACACGTGTGCGTCTTCAGCGATAGGTGGTGACAGGATGGCGCGCGTGGCAAGGCACACGTCGTTCCGTTTTCGTCTCGACCCGTCGGTCGAGCAGGAACGTGCGCTGTCCCGGTACGTGGGCGCTGCGCGGTTCACGTACAACCAGTGCCTGCGGTTGCATCTGGATGCCCGTACGGCAGGTGGTCGTCAGGATATGGGTAGCGGCCGCGGTGGCAACGTCGACGGTGACGCTTCCATCCGTGGTGCCTCTGGTGAGCCCGCCGAGCTGGCGGTGCCGTGGTCCCGGTTCAGCCTGATCAACGCGTTCAACCGGTGGAAACGATCAGAGGCCGCGGGACGCCGCTTCCTCGTCTCAGGTGAGGGCGCCGCCGAGGTAGAGGTGACGGGGCTGGTTTGGCGCGGTGAGGTGTCCTCGCAGGTGTTCGAGGAAGCGGCCGTCGATCTCGGGCGCGCCTTGGTCGCGTGGATCGCGTCCCGGTCCGGGAAGCACATGGGCCGTCCGGTCGGGCATCCTCGCTTCAAGAAGAAGTTCCGCACGGGCGGGTCGTTCCGGATGCGGAACAAGGCCTCCGGCGACCGCTCCTCGATCCGTGTCGGGATCGGAGACAGTCCACGGTCGGTGACCTTGCCGAAACTCGGCAGCATCCGGGTCCGGGAGGACACCCGCCGCCTGCGCCGGATGATCGCCACGGGCCGGGCCCGGATCCTGCAAGCCACGGTCACGCGCGGGGTCCGCCGGTGGTGGATCTCGATCACGGTCGAGGCCGCTGACCTACACCCCGCTGTCCAGCACCCCGCCCGGGCCGCCAGCGACAAGATGGGGTGGGTAGGTGTGGATCGAGGGCTGCACACCCTGGTCGTCGCCGGTGCGCGTGATGGGACCGAGGCTCTGCGGGTCGAGGCGCCCAAGATCCTGGCCTCGGGCCTGCGTCGGCAGCGTCGTCTGGCCCGCGCCGTATCGCGCAAGAAGCGCGGCTCGGCCAACCAGCGCAAGGCGCGCATGCGCCTGGCGAGACATCATCTCCGGGTGCGGGACACCCGGCAGCACTTCCTGCACCAGGTCTCCAACCAACTGGTCAAGACCCACGACCGGCTGGTTCTGGAGGACCTGAACATCAGCGGCATCATGTCCAACCGCAGGCTCGCCCGAGCCGTCGGTGATGCGGCGTGGGGTGAGCTGGCCCGCCAGATCACCTACAAGCAACAGTGGCGTAACGGGGAGGTCGTGGTCGCGGACAGGTGGTTCGCGTCGTCCAAGACCTGCTCTTCCTGCGGGCACATCAAGAAGGTCCTGAGCCTGAGGGACCGCACCTACACGTGCGGCACCTGTGGGCTGGTTCGGGACCGGGACCTGAACGCAGCCGCCAACCTCGCCGCCTGGGCCGAGGACCACACCCCCGCCGTCGAGAACGGTGGTGGGCGCGGTGAAGCCCGGGGCGGGGACCGTCAAGCAGCCGGCCCCGTCATCAATGCCTGCCGACGGGACGGCACTGGCCCACACACCCGTGTGGGCGAAACCAGTCCGGACGACGCAGGAACCCCCGTTCAGACCGCACCAGCAGTTTGAACGAGGGGCGCCCGAGAAGGGTGGTGTCTGTGTACTCCACAAGTCCACAGACACGCTGTAAACTCGGCAGGCTTGCCTCCGTAGCTCAGCTGGATAGAGCGGGTCACTTCTAATGACTAGGTCGCGGGTTCGAATCCTGCCGGGGGCACCCAAGAACGTGGCGACGCCGGCTGTGGCGGGGTACCGGGTCCCCGGCCACAGCCTGCGCGCTCACCGCCGGGCGTAGGCGCGATACGTGTGCCCGCCCTCACCACTCAGCTCGATCACGTCGGCCGCGGTCCGCGTGGTCCTGGCCCGCCGGCCGCGTGTGACGTCGAGCACCGCGAACCGGCCGGTGAAGAGCTCGCCGCGCAGGGTGATCCTGCCGTCCCGGTCCGGGGCGATCCGGTACTCGACGGCCTGCCCGGCGCTCCACGTCGCCCCGACGGTGTGCCCGCCACGCGCCCGGAGGCCGTCGACGGCGCCGTCCGGCCAGGCCGCGGGCAGGGCGGGCAGCAGGTGCACCTCGCCCGTGTGGCTCTGCACCAGCATCTCGGCGATCCCGCCGGTGGCACCGAAGTTGCCGTCGATCTGGAACGGCGGGTGCAGGTCGAACATGTTCGGCGCGAGCCTGGCCGGCGTGACCAGGTACTTGATGAGGTCGTGGGCGCGCCCGCCCTCCTCGAGCCGAGCCCAGAAGTTGATCTTCCAGGCCAGCGACCAGCCGGTGCCGTCGTCGCCGCGGATCTCCAGCGTCCGCTTCGCCGCCTCGAAGAGCTCGGGGGTGCCCCGCCTGGTGATCTGGTTGCTGGGATGCAGGCCGTACAGGTGCGAGACGTGCCGGTGCGTGCGCTCGGTCTCGACCCAGTCGTAGAGCCACTCCTTGATGTTGCCGCGCGAGCCGATCGTCATGGGGGCCAGGCGCTCGCGGGTGGCGAGCGCCCGCGCACGGAAGGTGGCGTCGACCCCGAGGACCTCGCTCGCCCGCGCGCACCCCGTGAACAGGTCCCTGAGGATCTGGTTGTCCATCGTCGGGCCGGCCGCGACGCTGGCGTCGGGGTGGTGGAGGAGCTCGGGCGAGTTCGACGGGTTGGTGACGAGGTAGCCGAGGTTCGGCTCCTCGACCAGCGTGTCGAGGAAGAACTGCGCGGCCCCCCGCATCGCCGGGTAGTGCTCGCGGAGGAAGTCGACGTCGCCGGTGAACAGGTAGTGGTCCCAGATGGTCGTGGCGAGCCACGCCCCGCCCGTCTGCCACATCCCCCAGACCGCGCCGTCCACGACCGACGTGCCCCGCCAGCCGTCCGTGTTGTGGTGTGTCACCCAGCCACCCGCGCCGTATTGCACCTCGGCTGTGCGCGCACCGGTGATCGTGAGGTCGTCGATCATCGAGAACACCGGCTGGAAGCACTCGGACAGGTTCGTCGTGTCCGCGGGCCAGTAGTTCATCGGCAGGTTGGCGTTGATCGTGTACTTGGAGTCCCATGCGGGGAACAGCTCGTGGTTCCAGATGCCCTGGAGGTTCGCCGGCTGCGTGCCGGGCCGTGACGACGAGATCAGCAGGTACCGGCCGTACTGGAACAGCAGGGCGGAGAACTGCGGGTCGTCGACGCCGCCGTGCTGGGCGATCCGGACGTCGGTCGGCTGGTCGGCCGCCGCCGTGCGCCCGAGGTCCAGGGTCGTCCGGTCGAACAGCTCCTTGTAGTCGGCGACGTGCCGGCCGCGCAGCTCGTCGAACGACCTGCCGACGGCGGCGTCGAGGTGGCGCGACGAGATCCCCCGGTAGTCGCCGCCGACGTCGGTGTGGTCGACATAGCTGCTGCCGATCGAGACGAGGAGGACCACGCTGTTCGCACCCGAGACGGACAGCTCGCCGGCCGTGCTGCTGACGCTGCCGCCGTCGGCGACGGCGCGTGCCGAGGCCAGGAACCGGACCTGGCCGGTGACCCCCTCCTGGTCGCTCGAGACGCCCTCCAGCGCGATCGTCGTGGCATCGGGGCTGGCCGTCGTCGTCCGCTGGGGGCTGTCGAACGTGGCGGTGAAGGAGATGGACCCGGGCACGTCCGCGGTCAGCCGCATGACGACCACCTGGTCCGGTGCGCTGACGAACGTCTCGCGACGGTGCTGCACGCCCCCGACGACGAAGCTGGTCAGGGCCGTGGCCGTCGTCAGGTCGAGCTGCCGGTAGTACTCGGTCGCCCCGCTCGTGCCGGGCACCGCCAGGCGCAGGTTGCCGACGGTCTGGTAGGCGAGCTGACCCACCGGGTCGCCGAGCATGTGCGCGTTGACGAGGTCCTGGGCCTCGGTCCACCGGTCCTCGAAGACCAGCCGGCGCACCTCGGGGAGCGCGGCCAGGGCCTCGGGGTTGGCGGAGTCGTACGGCCCGCCGGCCCAGATCGTGTCCTCGTTGAGCTGCAGCCGCTCGGAGCCGGGGTTCCCGAAGACCATGGCGCCCAGCCGGCCGTTGCCCAGGGGCAGCGCGCGGAGCCAGTCGTCGCCCGCCGGCTCGTCGTACCAGAGCGCCAGGTCGTCGGCCGCCTGGACCTCGGGTGGTGGGGCGGACGACGCACGCGCAGCCGCCGTCCACGGCACGGGCAGCAGCAGGCCTCCCGCGCCGACGGCACCGACCTTGATGGCTTGTCGTCTTGTCACGTCTGGCATTGGGTCCTCCGTTGGACGTCCTCAGCGCGAGCGCGACAAACCTACAAAGATATGACGTATCTGGTCAAGCAACTCAATTCCCCTGCATATTCAGCCGGGGGCCGACCGGCGCCACGGCTCAAACATCTAACCTTCCTCGCGGGCTGCTCCGGACCGGGCGCGGCACCGCCCCACAGGTCGCAGCGGGTGGACCCACCGGCGCGGCACCGCGTGCAAAACCTGCGTTCTTGCCCACCAACAGCCGTGCACGGCTTGGCAGAACGTTCTTTACCAATCAGGATGAAGCCGTGACTCCAGGAACACGCTCCGCAGTGCTCGGCCGTCGGGGTGGTGTGGACCCGAACGTTGCGGAGCAGCTCGGCTTCACGGTGCACGACGTCGTACGAGATCTGCGCCGCGACGTCGCCGCCGCGACCCTGCCCCTTCCCATCGACAGTGCCGAAGAAGCAGAGGCCTCCCGGACGCGACTCCTCGCGCAGCTCGACGAACATCTGCTGCCGCGCCTCGCCGAGCTGTCCAGCCCCGCCGTCGTCGTGCTGGCCGGATCCACCGGAGCCGGCAAGTCCACCCTGTTCAACAGCCTCCTGCGCGAGGAGGTGTCCGAGGCCGGCGTGCTGCGGCCCACCACCCGCGAGCCGGTGGTGGGTGTCCACCCGCGAGACGTCGACACGCTCACCCCTGGACCCGTCACCGAGCTGGCCCGGCTCGTCAAGCACGAGGGTGTGCCACGCGGGACCGCGCTGATGGACGCGCCCGACCTCGACTCGTTCCTGTCGGAGAACCGCTCCACCGCCCACCAGCTCCTCGAGGCGGCAGACCTCTGGCTGTTCGTCACCACCGCGGCCCGGTACGGCGACGCCCTGCCATGGCAGGCCCTGGACCGGGCGAAGGAGCGCGGCGCGAGCGTCGCCATGGTGCTCAACCGCGTACCGAAGGAGACGCTCACGACCATCCGCGCGGACCTCAACTCGCGGATGAAGGAGCGGGGCATGAAGGACGTCCCGCTGTTCATCGTGCCCGATGTCGGCCCGCACGAGGGGCTGCTCGACCCGAAGCTCGTCGAGCCCATCCAGCGCTGGCTCGGCCTGATGGCCGGGCCCGAGCGCTCCCGCACCATCATCCTGCGCACGCTCAAGGGCGCGCTCGGCGCCCTCCCCGAATGGGTGATGGGGCTCGTCGCGGCCGTCGAGGACCAGGGCACCGCCGCGTTCGACCTGCGCACCGCCGTCGACTCGGTGGTCCCCGACGAGCAGCTCGCGGCCCGCACCGCCGTCCTGTCCGGTGCGCCGGGCGAGGGCACCGTCGCCGCACGGTTCACCGAGCTCGCCGGCACCGACCGCATCTCCCGCATCACCGTCCGCGACGGCGTCGCCCGGACCACCAGGCGTGCGGGCAAGGCCCGCGAGGCAGCGCTCGTCCGGCTGCGCGAGGAGATCGAGGCCACCACCGCAAGGGCCTTCGTGGCAGCCGGCGTCCGCACCGAGGAGAGCCTGCGCGGCGCCCTGACGGGGCCGGGCGCGCCACCTGCCGGGGAGACGATCCTCCCGAACGGCACCGCCCGCGCCAAGGACCGCCTGGCCTGGGGCCAGGCGACCGCCGCCGAGTGGTCCGGGCACGCGGACGAGATCGTCGGGCGCCTGGACGTCACCGCGGCCGAGAGCCCCGAACCGGAGGCCCCGGCCCGCGCGGCCGGCGCCCGGAAGGCGTTCGGCGACACCGGGCTCGCGACCCTGCTGCTCGCCACCGCGCTCGGGAACGAGGACGCCGCGCACCTCGTCGACCGCGTGCTCGGCGAGGCCGCGGGCGAAGCCGTCGAGGAACTTCGGGGCGAACTTGCCGACAAGGTGGCGCTAGCGGTTGCGGAAGAGGCCCGTTCTGTCCAGAGTGCCCTTGACGTCCCCGCCTTAGCCGACGACGCGGCCGCTCCGCTCCGCGTGCGGCTGGCCGAGCTCAGGAGGCTGACATGACGAGCCACGACGCGACACTGAGCGCACGCACGGAGGACCTCGGACGCGCTCTCCAGATCGCGGGATCTCGCCTCGACGACGCGGTCTTCGGCAAGGTCGCCAGCTCCGTCGCGGGCGTGCGCGAACGGCTGGCGCTCGGCGTCGACCACACGGTGGTGGCGCTCGCGGGCGGCACCGGCTCGGGCAAGTCGAGCACGTTCAACAAGATCTCCCGCCTCTCGTTCGCCGACGTCGGCGTGAAGCGCCCGACCACCGCGAAGGTGACGGCGTGCTCGTGGAGCGACGACGCCGCGCCGCTGCTCGACTGGCTCGGTGTGGAGCGCGAGCGCCGCATCTCCCGGTCCGGCGAGCTCGACGCGGCGGACGACGCGAGCCTTGCCGGGCTGGTGCTCCTGGACCTGCCCGACCACGACTCCGTCGCGCCCGGTCACCGGGACGTCGTGGACAAGGTGCTGCCGCTCGTTGACCTGCTCGTCTGGGTGGTGGATCCCCAGAAGTACGCGGACGACGCCCTGCACACCGGCTACCTGCGTGACTCGTCGGGCATGCAGGCCTCGACCGTCGTGGTGCTCAACCAGATCGACACGGTGCCCGTCGGTCAGCGGGACAACCTGGTCAACGACGTGAAGCGGTTGCTGCGTGACGACGGCCTGGAGAACGTCCCGGTGGTCGCGGCCTCGACGAAGACGGACGTCGGCATCGCCGACCTGCGAGGGCTTCTCGAGCAGACGGTCGCGCGCCGCTCGGTCTCGGCGGGCCGGGCCGCCGGCGAGCTGGACGCCGCGGCGACCCTGCTGCTGAGCCAGACGCCCGCCGAGGTGCCCTGGCACATCGACACGGTGCTCGAGCGCGAGGTGGACGCCCTGGCGCGGGCGGCGGGGCTGGAGTCGGTCGCGGCGCAGGTCGGCGCCGCGGTGCGCAACGGGTACGGCTCGCCGGAGTTCCGTGCGCCCGACCCGGACTCGATAGCGTTGTCGCGGTCGCGCTGGCTCAACGGCGCGGGGGAGTCGCTCAAGCCGGGCTGGCGCCGCTCGCTCGGGGCGGCCGTCGCGAGCGCGCCGGATGTCGCCGCCGCCGTCTCGACGGCGCTGCAGGGCGTCGTCCTGGACACCCGCGGTCCGACGACGCAGCCGCTCACCCGCCGGCTCGCGCTCGGGTCGGTGCTGGTCGCCGTGGTGCTCGGGATCGCGACCGTGCTGGCCGCGATGGGGTTCCTGCCGGTCGGCGAGACGTGGACGACCGTCCTCGGCGTGCTCGCCGTCGTGGCGGCTGTGGCGGCGCTGGTGGTGTTCCTCGTGGCCGTGCAGCTGCGCCGGGCGCTGGCCGCCCGGCGGGCGCAGGGCGTCATCGCCTCGGGCCGGGCGGCGCTCGAACGAGTGCTGCAGCAGACCCTGGGTGTGCCCACCCAGAAGCTCCTCGACGAGCATCGTGCGGTGCGGGAGCTCGCACAGAGTGCGCGGGACGACGGACCCTCGGCACCGCTTCGCCTGGAAGAGAACGCGACCACAGGGCAGCGGATCCGGGTTCCGTCCACAGGCACGGTCCAGCTGTCGGATCTGCGTATCGCTCGGGCCTGATGCTGGGCACGGACCGGCCGCTCGGGCCGGTCCGGACACCCAGGAGGCCTCAAGATGAACGACGTCATGGTGACCGTGTCGGGCAATGTCGGCAGTGATCCGGCCCTGCACGTGAACACGGCCAAGAATCTGCAGTGGTCCACGTTCCGCATGGCCAGCACCCGGCGCTACAGAGGCGAGAACGGCGACTGGACCGACGGCGCGACGCTGTGGTTCACGGTCAAGGCCTGGCGCGCGGCCGCGGCGAACGTGGTCGAGTCCGTGCACAAGGGCATCCCGGTGGTCGTCACGGGACGGCTCGAGGTCGAGGAGTGGACCGGCCCCGAGGGTGAGCAGCGCACGGGGCTGGTGATCGTGGCGACAGCGATCGGCGTCGACGCGACCCGTGGCAGGGTCGGGTTCACGCGGGTGGTGCACCACGACACGGTGCCCGAGGACACCCTGGTGGACCGCGGTGGGCTGACCGCGACGGGGCCGGGTGACGCCGACCCGTTCGGCCTCGACGCCCTGGGTCCCGGGAGCGCCGCGGAGCTCCTGCGTGACGAGGGCGACCAGGGTGGCGAAGCCGGCGTAGGGCAGCGCGAGCTGGTGAACGCGTAGGCTGGGGTCGGTCGTGCTCCGCGGTCCGCGGGTGCCGGGGGTGAACCTCCGCGCAGGGACAACCCGGCACCCGCTCCGCGTGAGCGGCCCCCCTTCCGAAGTGCCTATCCGAACTACCTACTGCGAACGGTGGAACACAGGCAGTGGCTGAATACATCTACTCCATGTACAAGGCGCGCAAGGCGCACGGCGACAAGGTCATCCTCGATGACGTGTCGCTGAACTTCCTGCCCGGCGCGAAGATCGGCGTCGTCGGTCCGAACGGTGCCGGTAAGTCGACGATCCTCAAGATCATGGCTGGGCTGGACACGCCGTCGAACGGCGAGGCGCGCCTCTCGCCCGGTTTCACCGTCGGCATCCTCCTGCAGGAGCCGCCGCTGAACGAGGAGAAGACGGTCCTCGGCAACGTCCAGGAGGCGGTCGGCGAGATCCTGGCCAAGAAGGCGCGGTTCGACGAGATCTCCGCCCTCATGGCCGAGCCCGACGCCGACTTCGACGCGCTGCTGGCCGAGATGGGCTCGCTGCAGGAGGACATCGACGCGGCCGACGCGTGGGACCTCGACTCCCAGCTCGAGCAGGCGATGGACGCGCTGCGCTGCCCGCCGCCGGACGCCGACGTCTCGGTGCTCTCCGGTGGTGAGCGTCGCCGGGTCGCGCTGTGCAAGCTGCTCCTGGAGAAGCCCGACCTGCTGCTGCTGGACGAGCCCACCAACCACCTCGACGCCGAGTCCGTGCTGTGGCTCGAGCAGCACCTCGCGTCCTACCCGGGCGCCGTGCTGGCCGTGACGCACGACCGGTACTTCCTCGACCACGTCGCCGAGTGGATCTGCGAGATCGACCGCGGGCGCCTCTACCCCTACGAGGGCAACTACTCGACGTACCTGGAGAAGAAGCAGGCGCGTCTCGAGGTCCAGGGCAAGAAGGACGCCAAGCTCTCCAAGCGCCTCAAGGAGGAGCTGGAGTGGGTGCGGTCCAACGCGAAGGGTCGCCAGACCAAGTCGAAGGCTCGTCTCGCCCGCTACGAGGAGATGGCAGCGGAGGCGGACCGCACCAGGAAGCTCGACTTCGAGGAGATCCAGATCCCCGCGGGCCCGCGTCTGGGCTCGCTGGTGCTGGACGCCGACAACCTGAAGAAGGGCTTCGACGACCGGGTGCTCATCGACGGCCTGTCGTTCACCCTGCCGCGCAACGGCATCGTCGGGGTCATCGGCCCGAACGGCGTCGGCAAGACCACGCTGTTCAAGACCATCGTGGGCCTGGAGCCGCTGGACGGCGGCAACCTCAAGGTCGGCGAGACCGTCTCGATCTCGTACGTCGACCAGTCGCGCGGCGGCATCGACCCGAAGAAGACCCTGTGGGAGGTCGTGTCCGACGGGCTCGACTTCATCAAGGTCGGCAACGTCGAGATCCCGTCGCGGGCGTACGTCGCGTCGTTCGGGTTCAAGGGCCCGGACCAGCAGAAGCCGGCCGGCGTGCTCTCCGGTGGTGAGCGCAACCGCCTCAACCTGGCGCTGACGCTCAAGCAGGGCGGCAACCTGCTGCTGCTCGACGAGCCCACCAACGACCTCGACGTCGAGACCCTCGGCTCCCTGGAGAACGCGCTGCTCGAGTTCCCCGGCTGCGCCGTCGTCGTCTCGCACGACCGGTGGTTCCTCGACCGAGTGGTGACACACATCCTCGCGTACGAGGGCACCGAGGAGAACCCGGCGAACTGGTACTGGTTCGAGGGCAACTTCGAGTCCTACGAGGCCAACAAGGTCGAGCGGCTGGGCGCCGACGCGGCGCGTCCGCACCGGGTCACGTACCGCAAGCTGACCCGCGACTGACGACGCGGTCGGCGGGGAGGGGCCGAGGAACGAGGCCCGTCCCCGCCGATCCCGAGGAAGTCGCGAACGAGTACTGCGACTGACGACCGGCTCACAGCCCTCCTCCACGTCGAAGAGATCCATGCAAAAAAGGTCATCCTTGCCGCATTAGGACATCTTCGACAGGATGCCGCAGTGAGCCCTGCCCTACGACCCGGGTGGCGTGACCTTCCGCCTCCGCTGCGAGACCGCATCACCCATCTGCTCGGCGCGCGCGTGATCGCCGCCAAGCATCCGGGGAACTCCGGGGTCCTGCCGGGTGCGCGGTTCCATGTGCAGACGACCAAGGGCGACACCTTCGTCAAGGTGCTGGGCACGGAGAAGCAGGAGCTGCTCGACTCCCTGCGCCGAGAGATCGCGCTCTCGCCGCTGCTCCCCGACGCAGCGCCCCATCCTGAGCTCGTGTGGTCCATCGACGAGGTGCTGCCCACCCTCGGCACCTGGGTGGCGGTCGGCTACTCGATGCGCCCCAAGGTGCGGCCGGTCGACCTGACCTGGCCGGAGGAGGACGTCGAGTCCCTGATCAGGGTGATCCGCTCGATCGGTGAGATCGAGGCGCCCGACGATCCGATGTTCCTGCCCGAGGAGAAGGTGTTTCCCATCAACTCGTGGGAGATCCTCGCGGACACCCGGCCCGCCGGGCTCGCGAACCATTCGCCGTGGCTGGCGCACCGCCTGGACGGCCTCGCGGAGATCGCCTCGCACGCTCCCGACGCGATAGCGGGCAAGAGCCTGCAGCACGGCGCGCTGCGTGTGCAGAGCGTGATGCTGCCCGCCGCGCCGGACGAGAAGCCGCTGGTCTCGGACTGGATCCGGGGCAGCGTCGCGGCACCCTACCTCGACCTGGTCTCGATGCTGGTGCACGTCCGGACCAGCGACGGGCCGCCGCCCGAGGCGACGTTGCGCCGGTACGGTCTGCCGCCCGGCACCGAGGCCGATGCCGTGACCTGCTGGATCGCGGTGCTCGCCGGCCACTACCTCAAGTCGTCGATGGATCCGCCGCCGCCCGGTATGCCGGAACTGCGCTCCTACCAGCACCGGTTGGCGCGTACCGCCGTCTCCTGGCTGCAGACCCGGCTCGGTTTCTGACCTCGTCGCAGGTCACGGACCGCTGGCCGTGATGTGCGCACCGCTGTCTGTGGTTTGCGGGGTGAACTTCTCTTGGGCACACTCCGGCCATGAGCGCTGTTCGGCGACCGGCATGGTCCGATCTCCCCCCCTCTGTCCGTTCCCGCGTGAGCGAGACCATGGGGGGACGCGTGATCGGGTCCGCTCCGATGAGCGGGACGGAGCAGACCGGCGTCCTGGAGGTGCTGCAGACCGCGTCGGGCCGGTCGATAGTCCGCGCCGTCGGGCCCGAGGCACCGCTGACCCAGGACCGGATGGCAGCGGAGGCAGTCTCCATGGCCGCGCTGCCCGACGACATCCCGACCCTCCCTCGCGAGTGGTTCGTCGACGAGGTGCTGCCGGGGGCCGGACGCTGGGTGGTCCTCGGGTACCGCAACGAGCCCATCCGCCCGCCGCACGACCCCTGGGACGACGGGGACCTCGCCGCGGCCGTCGAGCTCGCGATCCAGATCGGCTCCAGCGAGGCGCCGGTAGACCTGCCCGAGACGCTCGACCTGATCGACAGCCAGGCCTGGGCCACCATCTCCGCGATGCGGCCGCCCGGCCTGTCCGCCTTCACGCCCTGGCTGTCCGACAAGATCGACCACCTCGCCGAGATCGCCGGCTTCGCCGGGGAGGCGATGGGCGGCAAGAACCTGGTGCACGGCGCCCTGCGCCGCGAGTCGATACTGATCACCGACCACGGCTGGGACGCGACCAGCGCCCATGCGGTCGACTGGTTCATGCCGTCGCGCGGCGCGTCGTTCATCGACTTCGTGCTGCTGCTGCCCTACCTCCGGGTCGACGGCGCCCCGCCGCCCGAGGTGGTCATGGACCGGCACCCGCTGCCCGACGTCGACCCCGACGCCCTCACCTGCGCCATCACCGTCACCGCTGGGGCTCTCGTGCTCGACTCGATGCGACCGCCGCAGCCGGGTCTGCCGCACGGCCGCGCCGTGCAGCGCGAGGTGGCGCACGCGGCCCTCGAATGGCTGCGCACCCGGCTCGGCGGCTGACCTCCGCGCGGTACGGACGCGCCTGACCAGGGTGTCTACGGCAGACTGTGCGGCATGACCGATCAGCCCGACGACTCCGCCGCAGCCGGCGCACAGGACCAGCCGGCGGCAGGGTCCGGCACCGAGTCCGGCCTGGTCAGCGCCCTGGAGGTGCTGCGGGCCCGGCTCGGTGCGCTGCGCCTGCCGCTGGAGACGTCGGGCGTCGGGGCCGCGCGCACGGACCTGCGCCGCGCCACCGACCAGCTCGACGACTACCTGCTGCCCCGGCTGCGCTCGCAGAAGGCGCCGCTGCTCGTGGTGGTCGGCGGGTCGACGGGCGCGGGCAAGTCGACGCTCGTGAACTCGGTGCTGGGCGAGCTCGTGACGCAGCCGGGCGTGCTGCGGCCCACCACGAAAGCCCCCGTGCTGGTGCACCACCCGCTGGACGCCCGCTGGTTCTCCACGGACCGGGTGCTGCCGGGTATGGCGCGCGTGACGACGTCGGGCGGCGCCGGGCTCGGTGACCCGCCGTCCGAACCCAGCCGCACCCTGCGCCTCGTGCCGAGCGAGGCGCTGCCGAAGGGACTGGCCCTGCTGGACGCGCCGGACATCGACTCGGTGGACACGGCCAACCGCGAGCTCGCGGCCCAGCTCCTCGGCGCCGCCGACCTGTGGCTGTTCGTCACCACCTCCGCCCGGTACGCGGACGCGGTGCCGTGGGACCTGCTGCTGCAGGCGGCGGCGCGCAAGGCGCAGGTGGCGATGGTGCTGGACCGCGTGGACCCTGGCGCCGAGGCCACCGCGGACGACCTGCGCGACATGATGGTGGAGCAGGGGCTGGCGGAGAGCGCGCTGTTCGTCATCCCCGAGGCCGAGCTCACAGGCGGGATGCTGCCGGAGGAGGCGGTCTCGGAGGTCTCGCGCTGGCTCACCGGTCTGGGCGGTGACGCCGAAGCGCGCGGGCGGGTCATCGCGGCGACCCGCGACGGCGTCGTGGACTCCCTCGTCGAGCGGGCGGCGGCCCTGGCCGACGCCGCGGACGAGCAGCGGGCCGCTGACGTCCGGCTGCGGCACGTCGTCGAGCGCGCCTACGCGGACGCGGTGGCCCACGTGGCCGCGGCGACGTCGGACGGCGCGCTCCTGCGCGGCGAGGTGCTCGCCCGCTGGCAGGACTTCGTGGGTACCGGTGAGTTCTTCCGGGCGGTCGAGGAGGGCATCGGCAGGTTCCGCGACGCGGTCGCCGGATTCTTCCGGGGCAGGCCGAAGGAGGCGCCCCAGGTCGAGCAGGCCATCGCCCACGGCCTGGAGTCGGTGGTGCTGGACGCCGCGGAGGACGCGGCCGAGCGCGCCTATCAGGCCTGGCGGGGCGACTCGGCCGGTGCGGTGCTCCTGGAGGGCCTGGAGCTGTCGCGGACGCCCGCTTCGCTGCGGGCCGAGGTGAGCGGGCAGATCCGCGGCTGGCAGGGCGACGTCCTGGAGCTCGTCCGCGAGCAGGGCGCGGCCAAGCGGGGCACCGCGCGGGTGCTGTCCCTCGGCGTGAACGGGCTCGGCGTCGCCCTGATGATCTTCGTGTTCGCCTCGACGGGCGGGCTCACCGGTATCGAGGTCGGCATCGCCGGCGGGTCGGCGGTGCTTGCCCAGCGGCTGCTGGAGGCCGTGTTCGGGGAGGACGCCGTGCGGCGCCTGGCCGTGCAGGCACGCGACCGGCTGCGCGCCCGGATCCAGGCGGTCATGGACGGGCAGGCCGCCCGGTACACGGCCCAGCTCGACGCCCTCGGCTCGGCCGAGGCGGGCGGCGCGGGTCTGCGCTCGGCCGCGGACGCCGTCGCCTCCGCGGCCTCGGCGGAGCGCCGGGTCCGGGCGGCGGCCAGCAACGCCGCGCCGGGGGCCACGACCGTCGAGGACCTCACCGAGGGCCGGGGCCTGCGGGGCGCCCGGATTCGGCCAGCGCGCGAGATGCTGGCGAAGGGGCGCTCCGACATCGTCGAGGAGCCCGTCAAACCCGCCAGGATGGGCTTTTGGAAGCGCATGTTCGGCGAGGGCGACCGATGAGCCGGCTCGACCTGGGCGACCGGACCACGGCCCTAGAGACCGCCGTCCGGGATGCCGAGGGACGTATCGAGCCGGCCCTGCTGGACGAGGCACGTGCCGTCGCGACGCGCGCGCGGGAGCGGGGCGGCCTGTCCGCCGAGCACACGGTCGTGGCCCTCGCTGGTGCGACGGGCTCGGGCAAGTCGTCGGTGCTCAACGCGGTGGCCGGGGTCGCCGTCGCGCAGCCGGGCGTGCGTCGTCCGACGACGTCGCACCCGATGGCCGCGGTCTGGGGCGCGGGTGCGGACCCGCTCCTGGACTGGCTGGAGGTGGGGCGCCGGCACCAGGTGGGCGCGCCGTCGGCCGGGAACCCGGTGGCGGACAACACCGGGCTCGTCCTGCTGGACCTGCCCGACCACGACTCGATAGTGACCGAGCACCGCCTGCGTGCCGAGCGGCTGGTGCAGCGCGCCGACCTGCTCGTCTGGGTGGTCGATCCGCAGAAGTACGCGGACGCCGCCTTGCACGAGGGCTTCCTGCGTCCGCTCGCCGGGCGGGCGGAGGTGGTGGTCGTCGCGCTCAACCAGGCGGACCGCCTCACGCCGGACGAGACGTCGGCGATGCTCGCCGACCTCAAGCGTCTCGTGGCACAGGACGGTCTGGACGGCGCACGCGTGCTCGCCGTGTCCGCGAGGACGGGCCAGGGCATGGACGAGCTCCGAAGGCTGCTGGCGAAGGCGGCGGCCAAGCGAGAGGCCGCGACGGCCCGGCTCGCCGCGGACGAGCGGGCGGTCGCGCAGAAGATCGTCGACGAGTGCGGCACGCCTCCGCCGTCGCGCCAGGGGAACCAGGCCAAGGGCGACCTGGTGGCGGCGCTGGAGGCGGCCGCAGGCGTGCCGACGGTGGTCGACGCCGTGCGCGCCTCCGCCCGCCGGGACGCGCGCGCGGCGACCGGCTGGCCGCTGACCCGCTGGGTCGGACGGCTGCGCAGGGACCCGCTGCGGCGGCTCGGGCTGCGCATGGCGGACCGCGAGCACCGGGCGCCGTCGGGCAGGGACGACCTGGTGCGCACGTCGCTGCCGACGGCTCGGCCGGCGGTGCGGTCGGCGGCCGCCTCGGCCGTGCGGCGCTACGTCGAGGAAGTGACGCGCGGAGCCGCCGACCCCTGGGTCCTGGCCGCACGCTCGCGCGGGCAGGCGGGGATCGACAGGCTTCCGGACGCGCTCGACCAGGCAGTGGCGACGACCCGCGTGGAGGCGTCCCGCCGACCGGTCTGGTGGTCGCTGGTCAACACGGTCCAGTGGACCCTGATCGCCGTGGTGGCGGTCGGGCTCCTCTGGCTGCTGGGGCTGTTCGGCTTCGCCTATCTCCAGCTCCCGCCCCCGCCGACGCCGGTGGTCACGCTGCCGACCTGGTCGGGCGAGGGCATCGTGTTCCCAGGGACGCCGGAGCCCGGCGCAGGCGACGGGCTCGGTGTCGACCCGTTCCGGATCCCGTGGCCGACGCTCATGGTGCTCGGCGGGCTGGCCCTCGGCCTGCTGCTCGCGCTCGTCTGCCGCGTGTTCGGCGCGCTCGGCGCCCGCCGTCGGGCGATGGGCGCCCGGCGCCGGCTCCGGCAGTCGGTCGGTGCCGTGGCGGACGAGCTGGTGCGCGCGCCCGTCGGCGACGAGCTGGCCCGCCTGGCGAGCTGCCGGACGGCGGCAACGGTCGCCGCGAGCTGACCCGACGTGTCAGACCCACAGGTCACCCGAGTGACCTGTACGTCTGACAGGTCAGCCGCGGTGGCGGAACGTGACCGGCTCCTCCTCGAACCCCTTCCACGCCAGCCGTTCGTTCTCCGTGAGCCGCCGGGGCTGGTTCGTGGCGGCGTCGACGAACACGAGAGTGGTGGTGGCGCGCGCGTAGGGCGTGCCGCCCGACGTCGGCCCGGTCCGCGCCATGCCGGCGACGCCGTCGTGCACCTCGTAGCAGACCTCGGCGCTCGCGCCGCCGATCCGGCCCAGCCACATCTCGACGCGCACCGGCGTGCGCGTGAACAGCAGCGGGCGCAGGTACTCGATGCGCTGGCCCGCGACCAGCGTGTGGGAGTCGGCGTCGGGTCCGGTGGGGACCACCGCCGTCGGCCACTCCTCGCCCTCCGGCGCCTCCGGGTGCTGCCAGAAGGCGGTGATCCGGGCGTCCTCCAGCAGGCGGAACATCGCTACGTTGTTGACGTGCGCGTACGCGTCGAGGTCGGACCAGCGCAGCGTGACGGGGACGTGGAGGCGTGTCATGGTGCCCATTTTCCTCCACGTGAAGTACTGCCCGTCCGGACACCGCCCCACCCCGGGCCGAGTGGTCCCCAGCCTGTCCGAATTGGTAGATTCATCCCTCTTGATTTTGGCCGCGGAGGAACAGTTGGATCTGCCCAGGCACCACTTCGACCCGGTGACGTTGCACGAGGTGTTCGACGACGTCCCGGCCGCCCAGGCGTATCGCGACGAGCTGACGGGACGTCCGGACGGCGACGCGCCGGCCGCCCTCGCCGTGCGCGTGCCCCTGACCCGCGCGCTGGCCCCCGAGGCGGACGACCCGGACGCGGAGCTGGCCGAGGCCGAGCGCCTCGGCTGGCTCGCGGTCCGGCAGGCCGGCGGGCCGGCCGACGAGGTGGGGGCCGCGCACGCGCACGCGGAGGAGGTGCCGCTCGGCGCCGTGGCGCCGCTGCTGCGACTGGCCCACGTGCTGCAGTGGCGGCACCGGTTCTCCGAGGCGGACCTGCTGTTCGGCCTGGCCCTGGAGGCGGCGCACCACTACGGGGAGTACTCCGCGAGCGTCGAGCACGCGCGCCGGCTGGAGTGCTTCGCCCTGCAGCACTGGGGCAAGTGCCGGTACGACCAGGCGCTCGAGGCGCACGCCGACCAGGCCAGGCCGTTCCTCGGCGAGGCCCTTGCGCTGTTCGTGCAGGCCCTCGACCTCCGCGTGGAGGCGGGCGTGGCCCCGGACCAGGTCGCGTCGACCCGGCAGGCGATCCAGGCGACCCGGGACCGGCTGGCCGAGCTCGGGGCCTAGGCCGGGAGCCGGATCATGCCCTCCTGGCCTGCCGAGGCGACCAGGGCGCCGTCCTGCGTGTAGACCTTGGCCGTCCCCAGGGCGCGCCCGCCCTGCGCGGTGGGCGAGCTCTGCACGAACAGCATCCACTCGTCCACCCGCACGTCGCGGTGCCACCACATGCCGTGGTCGAGGCTGGCCATCGGCACGGAGGCGCCGACGTCCTGCCACGACTTGCCGGCGGCACGCAGGGCGGGCTCGAGCATGAGCTGGTCGCACGCGAAGGCCAGCAGGGCGCGGTGCATCGCCTGCTCCTTGATCTCCAGCGGACGGCGCGTACGCATCCAGACCATCTGCGTGGCGGGCGGCGTGCCGCCGTCGGCCACCGCGGCGTCCGGCCGCAGGTACAGCGAGCCGCCCACGTGCCGCAGCTCGAAGGCCGAGTCCGTCCAGAACTGGGCCCGTACCGCGACACCCTCCGGCAGGCTGGCGAGCTCGTCGAAGGCCGAGCCGACCTCGTCGGGCGGCGGGACGTCGTCGGGCATCGGCATCGCGTGCTCGTAGCCCGGCTGGTCGTCCTGGAAGGACGCGATCATCGACAGGATCGGCTTGCCGAACTGGATCGCGTGCGTGCGCCGCGCGCTGAACGAACGTCCGTCACGCAGCCGCTCGACGGCGAAGTCGATGGGCTCCTCGACCCGTCCCTCGCGCAGGAAGTAGCCGTGCAGCGAGTGGATCAGCCGGCCGTCCGGGACGGTGCGGTCCGCGGCCAGGATGGCCTGCGCGAGCACCTGGCCGCCGTAGGCGCGGTTGGCCGGGCCGGGCATGCTGTCGCCGCGCAGCACGTCCTCCTCGCCGCGCGGGCCCCAGCCCTCGAGGTGGCGCAGGTCGAGCACCTGCAGGAGGCGGTCGAGCGCGTCGGGCTGACGGTCCGGCGTGCTGCCGGCGAGCGGATCAGGGGTGGTGGCGTCCACGTGCGGGCGTCTCCTTCAGGTCCGGTCAGTCTTCGAAGGTGTTGATCATGCTGAAGGCGGCGCGCTCCAGGTAGTCCCAGAGCTGCGACTCGTGGATGGGCGCGAGGCCCAGTGAGTCGACGGCGGTCCGCATGTGCGCGAGCCAGCGGTCGCGTGCGTCGGGGTTGACCTTGAACGGCATGTGCCGCATGCGCAGCCGCGGGTGCCCGCGCTGGGCGGAGTACGTGGTGGGCCCGCCCCAGTACTGCTCCAGGAACAGCGTCAGCCGCTCCTTGGCCGGCCCCAGGTCCTCCTCGGGATACATGGGGCGCAGGACCGGGTCGTCGGCGACGCCGTCGTAGAACGCGTCGACGAGACGCACGAACGTGTCGTGGCCGCCGACGGCGTCGAAGAAGGATTCCTGTGTCACGTTCGTCATCCTGCCACTCGACTGTGACAGCCCGATGGCAGCCGCGTGAAACCGGGTCTCGTGTGAGCAAGACGACAATTGCCGGGCGGACCGCTTGCCAGGGGCGATAGGCTGGTCGGAGACCTGCAGCGACGCACGGTGGGAGTTGAGACATGACCAAGGCTGACCAGATCCTTGCGGCCCTCGGAGGGACCTCGAACGTCGTCGAGCTGGAGCCGTGCATCACTCGGCTCCGGGTAGAGGTGAGCGATCCGTCGCTCGTGGACGAGCCCGGACTGAAGTCGTCCGGTGCCTTCGGCGTAGTCCGGTCCGGGCGGGTGGTCCAGGTGATCGTCGGGCCTGAGGCCGACAGCCTCGCGGCGGAGCTCGAGACGCTCAGGGTCTGAACGCTCGGGGTCCGAGGTAGGACGCAGACCCGGGACGAGGCAGGACAGGAGCGAGCTCGACGGTGAGCCTGCTCGCACGACGGCGCGGGCCCGGGGTGCTCCCGGGCCCGTGACCTGTCTCACGACGGTGTCACCGGGCGCGCCCACGAGGCGAACGCCCTGTGAAAATCGCGCGGCAGTCCCTCGCACGCCGCCGCGGTGGTCTGATCCGGCTCGCGGACCCGAGTAGGTTTGCGACCGTGTTCGAGTCTCTTGCTACCTCCCTGTTCAACGGTGCCGAGGGCTTCTGGTCCTGGTTCGGCGACAAACCCCTGAAGATCATCCTGATCCTCGTGATCGGGCTGGTCGCCATCTACGTGGTGCGGCGGGTCGTCACGACCCTCACCGAGCGCATCGCCGTCGGGCAAAAGCCGAGGACCGTCGTCGAGAAGGCCTCGGACCCCGTCGGCACCACCACGGGTGGTGTGCCGAGCACCGCGCCCGCGAAGGGCAAGCGGCGCCGCAAGAACATGCTGATGTCGCCGCAGGCCCTTGCCGACGCCCTGACCGTCGCCAACCCGCGGGTGGCCGAACGGCGCGCGCAGCGCGCGCGGACCGTCGGGTCGGTGCTGAACTCCTCGACCAACATCGTGATCAGCACCATGATGGTGCTCTCGATCATGCAGATCCTCGAGTGGCCGGTCGGCCCGCTGCTCGCCTCCGCGGGAGTGGTCGGCGTCGCCCTCGGCTTCGGCGCGCAGAGCCTCGTCAAGGACTTCCTGTCCGGCATCCTCCTCCTCATCGAGGACCAGTTCGGTGTGGGGGACAACGTCGACCTGGGGAGCGACGTCGTCGGCACCGTCGAGGCGATGGGCCTGCGGCTCACCCAGGTCCGCGCGTTCGACGGCACGCTCTGGTACGTCCGCAACGGCGAGATCCTGCGGGCGGGCAACCGCACCCAGGAGTGGAGCCGAGCCGTCGCCTCCGTGCAGGTGCCGCTGGGGACCGACGTCGACGCCGTCCGTACCGCGCTCGGCCGCGCCGTCGACCGGGTCAAGAACGACCCGGAGGTCGCCGACAGCCTGCTCGAGACGCCGTCGGTGCGCGGCGTGGACGCCGTCGACCAGGCCGGCCTCACGTTCACGCTGTTCGCCCAGGTGCGCCCCGCCCAGCAGTGGGTGGTCGCCCGGGCGCTGCGCGTCGCGGCCCATGCGGCCCTGCTGAACGCGGGGATCGTCGCGCGCTCGGCGCCCCTGCCGCTCGACGGGGTCGCCTCGGAGGGTACGGACGGCGGCCCCGGGCCTGCCTGACCCGGCCCGGGCGCCGCCTGACCCAGCCCCGAGCGTCTTGACCCGTGCCGTCCGCCAATTCGCCGGACACGCCCGCGTTGCGCCCGGTGAGCGCCGGTAGATGGCAAGATCTTTCCTTGTGACCGACGAACCGATGCCTGGGTCCACCGGAGACGGTGCCGCCGTGCCGCCGGAGCTGGCCGAGCTGGCGACCGCCCACGGCGTGCAGTGCGTGTACACCGACCACGACGGCCGCGTGCAGCACGTCAGCGTGTCGACGGTCGTCGCGGTGCTTGAGGCGCTCGACGTGCCTGCGTCGACCCCGGGAGCGGTCGCCGCGAGCCTGGACCGGGTAGAGGACGACGTGTGGCGCGCGATGCTGCCGCCGACCGTCGTGACCCGCGAGGGAGCCGAGGTACAGGTCGCCGTGCACGTCGCGGACGGCGCGGACGTGACGGCGTGGATAGCGCTCGAGCAGTCCGAGCAGCCGGTCGTGCCCACGAGCGCCACCCCGTGGCGCGTGACGCCGCCGCAGGCGACCACGACCACCGGCTCGTTCGCGGTGGTGCGGGGCCCCCGCGTCCAGCTCCGGCAGGCCGACGTCCACACCGAGCCCCGCACGGTGGACAGCCGCAAGGTCGCGCGCGTGACGTTCACCGTCCCGGCCGACCTGCCCCTCGGCTGGCACACGCTGCACGCCGAGTCGGGCGGCCAGACGGCGCAGACTCCGCTCGTGGTGACGCCGCAGCGGCTGGAGCTGCGCAAGAAGGTCGCCCGCAAGCAGGCGTGGGGCTTCATGGTCCAGCTCTACTCGGTGCGGTCCAAGGACTCCTGGGGCATGGGCGACCTGGCCGACCTGGCCGACCTGGCCTGGCAGACGGCGCACAACGGTGGTGCGGACTTCGTCGGGATCAACCCCCTGCACGCGACGGAGCCGGTGCTGCCGGTGACGCCGAGCCCCTACCTGCCGACGTCGCGCCGCTTCATGTCGCCGCTGTACATCCGTGTCGAGGACATCCGTGAGACGGCATACCTCTCCGCCGCCGACCGGTCGCTCGTGGAGTGGGCGGGTGAACCCGTCCGTGAGCTGTCCGAGGACTCCGGGCCGATCGACCGGGACGCGATCTGGGAGGCCAAGAAGGCGGCGCTCGAGGTCGTGTACACGGCCCGGCGGTCGGCGGCCCGGCAGACGGCGTTCGACGAGTTCGTGCTCGCGCAGGGCAAGGGCCTCGTCGACTTCGCGACGTGGTGCGCCATCACGGAGCACCTCGACGGCCGCGACTGGCCGGCCGAGCTCGCCGACCCGACGTCGGCGGGTGTGGCGACGCTGCGCAACGCGCTCTCCGAACGTGTCCAGTTCTACTGCTGGCTCCAGTGGGTCGCCGACGAGCAGCTCCACGCGGCGCACCGTGCCGGGCTCGACGCGGGCATGCGGCTCGGCCTGCTCAAGGACCTGGCCGTCGGCTCGTCCCCGGACGGCGCGGACGCGTGGGCGGACGCCGGAGTGCTCGCCCAGGGCGTGTCCATCGGCGCCCCGCCGGACATGTACAACCAGCAGGGCCAGAACTGGTCCCCGGCGCCGTGGCACCCGCGTGCGCTCGCGAAGGCCGGCTACGCGCCCTACCGCGAGATGCTGCGCACGGTGCTGCGGCACTGCGGCGCGCTGCGGATCGACCACGTGCTCGGGCTCTTCCGCCTCTGGTGGATCCCGGGCGGAGCACGCGCGTCGGCCGGTGCCTACGTCACCTACGACCACGAGGCCCTGATCGGCATCCTGTGCCTGGAGGCGCACCGCGCCGGGGTGACGGTCGTCGGCGAGGACCTCGGCACCTTCGAGCCGTGGATCCGCGACTACCTCGCCGAGCGCGGCATCCTCGGCACCTCGGTGCTCCTCTTCGAGCGGGACGCCGCCGGAGCCCCCGTCGAGCCGGAGGCGTACCGCCGGACGGCGCTGGCCACGGTCACCACGCACGACCTGCCGCCGACCGCGGGCTATCTCGCGGGTGAGCACGTGGACCTGCGCGAACGCCTCGGGCTGCTCACGGAGGAGCCGACGGTGCTGCGGGCCCAGGCGCGCGCCGAGCGCGAGTCGCTCGTCGAGGCGCTGTCCCGACGCGGCCTGACGACGTTCGACCCGTCCGAGCGCGAGCTCGTCGAGGGGCTGCACCGCTACCTCAGGGACACGCCGGCAGCGCTGGTCGGGGTGTACCTGACCGACGCCGTGGGGGAGCGGCGCGCCCAGAACCAGCCCGGGACCGACACCGAGTACCCGAACTGGAAGGTGCCGCTCGCGGACTCCGCCGGCAGCGTGGTGCTCCTGGAAGACCTGTTCACCAACGCCCGCCTGCGCTCCCTGGTCACGGTCATGAACGAGGAGGACCCAGACCAGCCCCTGCCGTGACGGTTCCGTTGAGTGCGGGCTATTTGTGGGCTCAGAGGGGGGGGGGGGGCCAAAATCCCCCCCACCAACGCCCGTGAGGCGGCGCCCCTGGCCCCCCCCGCGCGAGAGTACCCCCCGCCCGGCGCGGGGGCG
>NZ_JBHXBG010000010.1:39416-60455 GCF_042726755.1 Promicromonospora sp. NPDC060271
TTATTTACCGTGTTGCCCCCAGCCCCCCCCCTGCGGGGTGGTTTCCGTTGTGGGGGGTTTTTTGGTGGGCTCTGTGGGCTGGGGGCAAAAAATCCCCCCCACTCAACGGACTGTCAGGCGGCGCCGATGCCCGCGCGCGCGATCGAGAACCCGCTGCCGGTCGCGTCGGCGACGCACCTCATGCCGGACTCGTCGCTGACGCACGTGAACCCGTGGGCCTTCTTCTGCGCGCCGTACTTCAGGATCGCGATGTCGCCCTTCGCCTTCTTGGGCTGGTCCTGCTTGGTCACGCAGGGCTGGGTCACGTTGCCCGTCGGGTCGACCTTCGCCACGTAGCCGGAGGCGCCGCCGCACGAGGCGTCGGGCGCGGGCTTCCGGTCGAGCTCCGCGATGCCGCACGCGGCGGCGTCGGCGGAGATCGTGCACGTGATGTTCAGGGACGGCGCGGCGAACGTCTCGACGCCGGCCCCGCCGTCGGTCTCCAGACCCTCTTCGGGCTCCGGCGACGCCGACTCCTCGGCCGCCGGCGTCTCGCCCGTCCCGAGCGTGGTGTCGGGGCTGCCCAGCAGGTTCACCGCGAACACGATCGCGGCGATCACGAGCAGCACGTCCAGGGCGATGAAGGCGATCCAGCCGGGGCTGAGCTTCTTGCGCCCCGGTTCGGTGGCGTAGCCGTCGGCTGGGGCACCGTGGACCGGCTGGCCGTACTGGTCGTAGCCCTGCGGCGGATACGGCGGCGGCGGGTACTGGCCCGCCTGGGGCGCCTGCTGCGCGTAGGCCTGCGGCTGTGCGTAGCCCTGCGGCTGCGCCCAGCCCTGCTGACCGGGCTGCTGGTAGGGCTGCTGGTACTGCTCGGTGTAGTACTGGGGGGCGCCGCCACCGTTGTGGATGTGGACGGACTGCACCACAGGAGCGCCGGGCGCCGCGGGCGCCGGCGTGACAGCCTGCGAGAACTGGCTCGCGGGTGAGATCGCGGGTGGTCTACGGGTCGCCGCGGAGACACGCTGCACCGGCCCCTGCTGGGCGGGCGTCGGTGCGGTGGGCGGGTGCTGCTCCTGGGGCGGTGTACCCGGGTCCTCGTCGGGCCAACCGCCTGGCGGCGGTGGCGGCGGCACTGTGCCGGACATCAGGCGACTCCCTCAGCTCAAATCGGTCGGTCGGGCGACCGCGGTCGATCGTACACAAAGGCGTTACTCGCTGTTACTCCTGCGTGGCATGATCGACGAGTCGTCGCAGGTAGTTCACAGACCGGACGACAACCCAACCGAAAAGGCGCGCCCGTCGGGCGTGCGGGGCGTCGTTCGCCGCCCCCGAGATGACAGACGTGGAGGGCCTGTGCCCGGAGAGAACCTGACCCGCGCCGAGGCGGTCGAACGCGCCGGCGTCGTAGCGGTCGAGTCGTACGAGATCGCGCTGGACCTGACCACCGGCCCGGAGACCTTCGCGTCCGCGACGACCGTGCGCTTCACCGCGACGGAGGGCGCCTCGACGTTCGTCGACCTGGTCGCGCCGTCGGTGAGGTCGGTCGTGCTGAACGGTCGTGAGCTGGACCCGTCGGCGGTGTTCGCGGACTCCAGGATCACCCTGGAGGGCCTGGCCGCCGACAACGAGCTGGTCGTCGTGGCCGACTGCGGCTACACGAACACCGGCGAGGGCCTGCACCGCTTCGTGGACCCGGTGGACGGCGAGGTCTACCTGTACACGCAGTTCGAGGTGCCGGACGCCCGCCGCGTGTTCGCCTGCTTCGAGCAGCCGGACCTCAAGGCGACGTTCCAGTTCACGGTCACCGCGCCGGCGGCGTGGCAGGTCGTGAGCAACGAGCCGACGCCGGAGCCCGTCGCGACCGGCGAGGACGTCGCCACCTGGACGTTCGAGCCGACGGGCCGCATCTCGACCTACATCACGGCGCTCGTCGCCGGCCCGTACGCGGTGGTCCGCTCGTCGCTGACGTCGTCGGACGGCCGGGAGATCCCGCTCGGCGCGTTCTGCCGCAAGTCGCTGTCGGCGCACTTCGACGCCGACTACATCTTCGAGAAGACCCGCCAGGGCTTCGAGTTCTACGAGTCCACGTTCGGCGTGCCGTACCCGTTCACCAAGTACGACCAGCTCTTCGTGCCCGAGTACAACATGGGCGCCATGGAGAACGCGGGCTGCGTGACCTTCACGGAGACGTACGTGTTCCGCTCCAAGGTGACCGACGCCGTGCGCGAGCGCCGTGTCGTGACGATCCTGCACGAGCTGGCGCACATGTGGTTCGGCGACCTGGTCACCATGAAGTGGTGGAACGACCTGTGGCTCAACGAGTCGTTCGCCGAGTACGCGTCCACGCTCGCCACGGCCGAGGCCACCGAGTGGGACGCCGCCTGGACCACGTTCTCCGCGATGGAGAAGTCCTGGGCCTACAAGCAGGACCAGCTCCCGTCCACGCACCCGATCGTCGCCGAGATCAAGGACCTCGAGGACGTCCAGGTCAACTTCGACGGCATCACGTACGCCAAGGGCGCGTCCGTGCTCAAGCAGCTCGTGGCCTGGGTGGGCCGCGAGGCGTTCGTCTCGGGCGTCTCCGCGTACTTCGGCAAGCACGCGTGGGGCAACACCGAGCTGCCCGACCTGCTCACAGAGCTCGAGACGACCAGCGGCCGCGACCTCAAGGCCTGGTCGAAGCTCTGGCTGGAGACCGCGGGCGTGAACACGCTGCGTCCGGTCATCGAGACGGACAGCCACGGCCGCATCATGTCGTTCGTCGTCGAGCAGACGGCGCCCGCCGAGTGGCCCACGATCCGCCCGCACCGCCTCGGCATCGGCTTCTACAGCCTGTCCGACGCCGGCGAGCTCGTGCGCACCCACTTCGTCGAGGTGGACGTCGACGGCCCGCGGACGGACGTGAAGGAGCTCGTCGAGCTCGACCGTCCGGCGCTCGTGCTGCTCAACGACGAGGACCTCGCGTACGCGAAGATCCGTCTCGACGCCGCGTCGCTCCGCGTCGCGCTCGAGCACCTGGGCGACATCGCGGACCCGCTGGCCCGCTCCCTGGTGTGGGGCTCGGTCTGGGACTCGGTGCGCGACGGCGAGGTCCCGGCGTCGGAGTACGTCCGCCTGGTGCTCGGCGGCATCTCCCGCGAGACCGAGTCGACGACCCTGCGCACCACGCTCAACCAGATGGTGCTGGCGGCCAGGCAGTACGTGGCGCCGTCGGCCCGTGCCGCGACCCTCGCCGAGGTGGGCGACACGCTCTGGACGCTCGTGGGCGACGCCGCGGCCGGCTCGGACACCCAGTTCCAGCTCGTGAAGTTCTTCGCGCACGTCGCGTCGACGCCGGCGCACGTCGAGACGCTGTCCGGGCTGCTGGACGGTTCGGTCACGCTCGACGGTCTCGAGATCGACACGGACCTGCGGTGGGAGCTGCTGGAGGGCCTCGTGCTCAACGGTGCCGCGGGCGACGAGGAGATCGACGCGACGCTCGCCGCCGACGACACCGCGACGGGCCGCCAGTCCGCCGCGCGCGCCCGGGCCGCGAAGCCGACGGTCGAGGGCAAGCTGGCCGCGCTGTCGTCGGTGGTGGACGCCGACGTGCCGAACGCGATCATCCGGAACACGGGCCTCGGGTTCGTGCACGTGAGCGACCCGGCCGTGCTGGCGGGCGTCGTGCAGCCGTACCTGGACGCGGTGCTCAAGGTGTGGAACGAGCGGAGCTACCACATCGCCGAGGAGATCATCGAGGGCTTCTACCCGGCGCCGCTGGCGTCGGCGGAGCTGCGGGATGCCACGGCTGCCTGGCTCGAGACGAACGCCGATGCGGCCCCGGCCCTGCGCCGCCTGGTCGTGGAGTCCCTGGCCGGCACGACCCGCGCCCTGGCGGCCCAGGCCGCGGACGCCTGACCACCCGTTGAGTGCTGGGTATTTGTTGGGTCTGAGCCTCAGATCCAACAAATACCCAGCACTCAACGAGAGGTGCGGTGCGGGTTACCAGATGCGGACCCGGTCAGCCGGGGGCAGGTACAGGGCGTCGCCCGGCTGGACGTCGTACGTCGTGTAGAACTCGTCCACGTTGCGCACCACGCCGTTGCAGCGGAACTCGTTGGGGGAGTGCGGGTCCGTCGCGAGACGGCGGAGCACCTCCTCGTCGCGGCCCTTGGACTGCCACACCTGCGCCCAGCCGAGGAAGATCCGCTCCAGGGCGGTCAGCCCGTCCACGACCGGCGCCTCGTCCAGCGGCTTGCCGAGCGCGATCCGGTACGCCTTGATGGCGATCGACAGGCCACCCAGGTCGCCGATGTTCTCGCCGATCGTGAGGCTGCCGTTGACGTGCACGTCCTCGGCCTTCTCGCCGTCGGCCCCGCCCTCGGCAGCCTCGCCCTCGGCGCCCGCGACGGCGGCGGACGCCTCGAGTTGCGCCGGACGGAACGCGTCGTACTGCGCGATCAGCGCGCTCGTGCGCTTCTCGAACTCGGCGCGGTCCGCGTCGGTCCACCAGTCCTCCAGGCGGCCGTCGCCGTCGTACTTGGAGCCCTGGTCGTCGAACCCGTGGCCGATCTCGTGCCCGATGACGCCGCCGATGCCGCCGAAGTTCACGGCGTCGTCGGCCTCGGGGTCGAAGAACGGGGGCTGCAGGATCGCCGCGGGGAACACGATCTCGTTCATGCCCGGGTTGTAGTACGCGTTGACCGTCTGCGGCGTCATGAACCACTCGTCGCGGTCCAGCGGCTTGCCGATCTTCGCGAGCTCGTAGTCCTGGTCGAACGCGTTGGACCGGCGCACGTTGCCCACCAGGTCCGCCGCGTCCACCTCGAGCCCCGAGTAGTCGCGCCACTTCACGGGGTACCCGACCTTCGGCGTGAACTTCTCGAGCTTGGCCAGGGCCTTCGCCTTGGTCTCGTCGGTCATCCAGTCGAGACCCTCGATGGACTCCCGGTAGGCGGCGACGAGCGCGTCCACGAGCCGGTCCATCTTCGCCTTGTTCGACGGCGGGAAGTGCCGCGCCACGTACTCGGCGCCCACGACCTCGCCGAGCGCGCCCTCGACGAGTGCGACGCCGCGCTTCCAGCGCTCGCGCACCTCCTGCGCGCCCGTGAGGGTGCGGCCGTAGAAGTCGAAGTTGGCCTCGACGATCTCGTCGGTCAGGTACGGCGCCCGGGCGCTGACCACGTGGTACGTCATCCAGAGCTGCCAGTCCAGCACCGACAGCTCGCTCCACAGGGCGGCGAAGCCCGTAGCGAAGTCGGGCTCGCGCACCACCAGGTCGTCGAACGCGCCCGCGGGCACGCCGAGGGCCTCGGCCCAGGCCGCCCAGTCGAAACCGGGCGCCGACCCGGCGAGGTCCGCGAGCGTCGTCGGGTTGTACGTGAGGGTGGCGTCCCGGTCGCGCACCACGTCCCAGTGGTGGGCGGCGAGCCGCTTCTCGAGGTCGAAGACGCGGCTGGCGGCGTCGTCGGCGGAGATGCCCCATGTGTCGTGGACGCCCGCGAAGCGCAGCATCCTGGCGACGTGCGGCAGGTACTTCTTGCGGATCGGGGCGTACTGCTCCTCGCGGTAGTACGCCTCGTCGGGCAGGCCGAGGCCGGACTGCCGCAGGTAGACGACGTACTTCTCCGGGTCGGTGGCGTCGTTGTCCACCCAGAAGCGGACGCCGGCCGTGCCGCCCGTGCGCTGCAGGGTGCCCAGGGCGCGGGTCAGGGCCGCCATGTCGCCGGCGTCGCGGATGAGCGCGAAGTCCTCGTCCAGGGGAGCCGTGCCGAGGCCGGTGATGCGCTCCGTGTCCATGAAGCTCTGGTACAGGTCGCCGATCTTCGAACCGGTCGGCGCGTCCTGGATGATCTCCCGGACGTGCACCTCTGCCTTGTCGTAGAGGTCTCGGAACGCGCCGTCCATCGCGCGGTCGGCGGGGATCTCGTGACTGTCGATCCACCGCCCGTTGACATGGCGGTACAGATCGTCCTGCGGTCGGGTTGCGGGGTCGAGCGCGTCGAGGTCGATGCCCGACGTGAGACCCGTGGCGTCGGTGGTCATTGCGCCAGCGTACGCAACCTTCGCACCCTGGTCGTCGTGCTGCGCGCCCTACCCCGCGGATGAGGAAGAATGGGGCTCATGCGCCTGCACATCGCCGCCGACCACGCCGGGTACGACCTCAAGCAGCACCTGGTGCAGCACCTCACCACCGCCGGGCACGAGGTGATCGACCACGGGGCCCACGAGCTGGACCCCCAGGACGACTACCCCGCCTTCTGCATCTCGGCCGGCGAGGCCGTCGTCGCCGAGCCGGGCTCGCTCGGCATCGTGATCGGCGGCTCGGGCAACGGGGAGCAGATCGCCGCGAACAAGGTGACCGGCGTCCGCGCCGTCCTCGCCTGGTCGCTCGAGACCGCCAGGCTGGGCCGCCAGCACAACGACGCCAACGTGATCGCCGTGGGCGGCCGGATGCACTCGGTGGAGGAGTCGACGTCGTTCGTCGAGGCCTTCGTGGCAGAGCCGTTCAGCGGCGACGAGCGGCACCAGCGCCGCATCGACCAGCTCGCCGACTACGAAGCAAAGCGTGCCTGAGGGGCACACCGTCCACCGCCTCGCGCGGACGTTCGACTCGCTGTACGCCGGGCAGGCCCTCCGGGTGAGCAGCCCGCAGGGCCGGTTCGCCGACGGCGCCGCGGTGCTCTCGGGGCGCCGTCTGGTGGCGAGCGAGGCGTGGGGCAAGCAGCTCTTCCTGGGGTTCGAGGGTGACCTGTGGCTGCGGACGCACCTCGGGCTGTACGGCGCGTGGACGTTCGCCGGCGCTCCGGACGCACCCGAGGTGGCGCACGCGATCGGCGCGCCGCGCAAGCGCATCGGCGAGCGGGAGACGACGGCATCGTCGTCAGACCTGTCAGACCTACCGGTCACTCCGGTGACCTCGGCGTCTGACACGTGGGTGGTGCCCGAGCCGCGCGGGCAGATCCGCGTGCGCTTGCTCGGCGACCACGCCGTCGCGGACCTGACCGGCCCGACGGCGTGCGAGGTGCTCACGACCGAGGAGAAGAGAGCGGTCGAGGCGCGCCTGGGCCCGGACCCGATCCGGGACGACGGCGACGCCGAAGCCTTTGTTGCGGCGGTCGGCCGATCCCGGGTCACGATCGGGCAGCAGCTCATGGACCAGGCGGTCGTCGCAGGGGTCGGGAACATCTACCGCGCCGAGGCGCTGTTCCGCGCTGGTGTCGACCCGCTGCGGCCCGGGCGGGAGGTGCCCGCCGCGACGGTCCGCGCGATCTGGGACGACCTGGTGACCCTCATGCGGGCAGGCGCGACCCACGGCGCGATCGTCACGACCCGCCCGGCCGACCGCCCGGCCCGGGACGTGAGCCGAGAACGCGGTGATGACCGGGACGGGGACTCCGACGAACACAAGCCCGTTGTCGACGGGCGTCGCCGGACCCGGCAGAACACCGACGGGCTGCCGGATGCCGTGCCGTCCGACGAGGCGTTCTACGTCTACCACCGGGCCGGCCTGCCGTGCCGGGTCTGTGGGACGCCGGTACTGACCAAGGAGCTCGCCGGCCGCAACCTGTTCTGGTGCCCCACCTGCCAGACCTGACCGGGAACGGCGGGAACGGTCGGGGTGGTCAGAAGACCCAGGAGGAGCCCGGGGCGATCGGCCAGCCGAACGCGGCGCTCGCGCGGGCCAGCGCGTTCGCCGGCTGCCCGGGACGCGGGTGCACCGTGACGAGGCCGGCGGCCGCCAGCGCCGCGAGCGACCTGCCGCCGAGATAGGCGGCACCCAGCTCGCGCACGTCGAGCGACACGTCCGGGGCTTCGAACTCCGGGTCCACCCGCTCCACCGACGCCTCGCCGAACGCCTCGGCCCGCAGCCGGTAGGCACCCGCGTTGGCGGGCAGCCGCGCGTCGGTCACGGCGAGCGTGACGTCGACGTCGGCCGCGTACCGGCGCCCGGCGAGCGCGCCGGCGACGTCGACCAGCCGGACCCAGACGTTGTCCGGCGTGCGCGGGACGGCGGCGCGGAGGTCCACCAGGAGGTTCGTGATGACGTCGTCCACCGGCAGGACGAACGGCGTGACGTCGTTCGTCAGGTCGAGATCGAGCAGCGCGCCCCACAGCGCCCGGGCCGCGGCGGCGTCGAGCGCGACGACCTCGCCGGCGTGGACCCGCCCGCGCGGCCCCCTGGGCTCCCAGCTCATGGTGCGGCGGAACGTCACGTAGCCGCGCGGTTCGCCGTCGAGCTCGACGACCATGATGCGCCGGGACTCGCGTCCCTCGCGGTGGATCGGGGAGTCGTCCCAGAGGACGGCCTGCAGCTCCTCGGTCTCGCGGGTGACCCAGCCCGGCCGGTTGATCCCCGGCAGGCCCGTCGGGGCGGCGCCGGCGGCACGGTGCAGGCGGTCGACCAGCTCGCCGTGCTTCTCGCGGGCGGCGACCTCGATCCGGATCGTGTGCCGTTCGGCCCCCGGCACGTCCCGCAGGGCGGCGCCGCGCGGGATCTCCAGGCGGAGGTCGTCGGCCGCGTGCCCGTAGCCGAACCGGCCGTAGATGGGCGCCTCGGCGGCGAACAGGGCGCTGAGCGCCTCGCCGCGCTCGGCGGAGCGCGCCAGGTGCAGGTCGATCATCGCCGTCAGCAGGCCGCGGCGGCGGTGCTGCGGATGCACGCCCACCCAGGTCAGTCCCGCGGTCGGCAGCTCGGCCCCGGGCACGGGGAACTGCCGGAACGGGTAGGACGCGTGCAGCGCCACCAGCCCGTCGGAGCCCTCCGCCTCGATCGCGATCGCGCGTTCCCAGGTCAGCGGTGACGGGGCGGCGTCGATGTCGTCGTGGGCGTGGCCCGACGGGAACGCCCACGTGTCCAGCTCGGTCACGAGCCGTTGGTCGTCCTTGGTCAGCGTGCGCCAGCGGTAGCCGTCGGGCAGGGCGATCTGCGGAAGTGCCATGCGTCGATCGTGCCACCAGCGGGCAAGTGGAAAACTGCCCGACGCTGTCGCTGCCGGTGTTGCAGCCGGTGCTGCTGCCGGTCTCGCTGTCCGTGTCCGCGTCTACGATCGCATCGTGACCGACTCGCCGCCCGGAACCCAGCTCACCGACGTCGAGGAGTACGCCGCCGCGGTGCTCGACGTCGTCCGGCGCATCCCCTCGGGCCGCGCGATGACGTACGGGCTGATCGCCGAGATCGTCGGCGAGCAGCTCGGCCGCGGCGGGCCGCGCCAGGTGGGGAGCGTCATGGCCGGGTCAGGGGACCGGTACGCGCACCTCGTCCCGGACGGCGACCGCCCGGACGGCGCCGCCGCCGGACCGCCGTCCGACGACGGAGACGACGGAGACGACGGCGGCGTGCCCTGGTGGCGCGTCGTCAACGCGGCAGGCTCCCCGCCGAAGCAGTACCTGACCGAGGCCCTGGATGAGCTGCGCGCGGAGGGCTGCCCGCTGTCGCGTGACGGCCGCCGCGTGAACCTAAGACGCGCGGTGTGGTTCCCGGAGGACGCCCCTCGTTGAGTGCTGGCTATTTGTCGGCCCAACGACCCAGGCTCGACAAATACCCAGCACTCAACGGTCAGACCTTTTTCGGGGACACCCGGGAGAGGAGGGCGGCCGTCGTCGAGCGCGCCCGCCCGCCGAGCGTGGAGTCCTGCGCCGCCGACAGCAGCGCCAGCATGGAGGCCGGGTCGCCCTGGACGAGCATCGTCGTGATCGCCGTGCGCTCCCAGGCCGGCAGCTCACGCCGGATCTTGTCGATCGGGCCGACCAGCGCGATCTCCTCCACGAGCTGCGTCGGGACGGCCGCCGCAGCCTCCTCCTTGCGCCCGGCGAGGTACAGCTCCTGCACCTTGTCGAGCGGCTCCTTGTAGCCGAGCCGGTCGAGCGACTGCTTGTGGAAGTTCGCGTCCTTCGCGCCCATCCCGCCCGCGTACAGGGCGATGTGCGGGCGGATGACGTCGGCGGCGGCCTCGACGTCGTCGCGCACGACGACGGGGACGGTGGCCGCGACCTCGAACCCGTCGGCCGCCGAACGCTCGTCGGAGCGGGCGTCGAAACCCTCGGCGAGCAGCGCGCGGAACTCGTCGTCCATGCGGGGCGCGTAGAAGCCGGCCATCCAGCCGTCCGCGATCTCGGCCGCCAGAGCCACGTTCTTGGGTCCCTGCGCGGCCAGGATGATGGGGATCTCGGGACGGAACGGGTGCACGGTGGGCTTGAGGGCCTTGCCGAGCCCCATCGCCCCCGGCGCCTCCGGGGACAGGGGGAGCTGGTAGAAGGAGCCGTCGTGGGTCACCGGCGCCTCGCGGCGCATCACCTGCCGCACGATGTCGACGTACTCGCGTGTGCGGGCCAGCGGACGCCTGTACGGCTGGCCGTACCAGCCCTCCACGACCTGCGGCCCGGAGGCACCGAGGCCCAGCACGAACCGGCCCTTGGACAGGTGGTCCATCGTGAGCGCCTGCATGGCGGTCGCCGTCGGCGTGCGGGCGGAGAGCTGGGCGATGCCCGTGCCCAGCCGCACGTTCCTGGTGCGCGAGCCCCACCAGGCCAGCGGCGAGAAGGCGTCGGAGCCGTAGGCCTCCGCCGTCCAGACCGAGTCGAGGCCGAGCCGGTCGGCGGCCACGATGAACTGCTGGATGCCCTTCGGGGGCCTGCGGGACCAGTAACCGGTCTGGAATCCGATGCGCATACGGGGTCACCTCGTCGTGGGAAGCCTTACCTGAAACGGCGCGTCCCAGGTACTCCCCCACCCTACCGGCTCATCCGACGGCGTTGGTGCGCGCGGGCGCTCGCCGAATGGTCGGCAGAAAGTCAGGTGGTCGGCATTCCGAGCTGCCGACCATCTGACGTTCTGCCGACCATTCGTGCCGCGCCTGGGTATGGTGGAACGGTGGCCACCTATGACGACGTCGCGCGGAGCGCCTGCGCTGAGGCCGGCGGACGTCGGTCAGATCGTGTACTCGATGAGCTCCGACGGGTCCTCGTGCCGGGGGCGTTCCGCCACCGGTGAGTTCGGCACCCGGATCCGCGCGGGGATGCCCACGGCGACGGCTCCAGGAGGTACGTCCTTCACGACGACGGCGTTGGCGCCGATCTGCACGTCGTCGCCCACCCACACGGGGCCGAGCACCTTCGCGCCGGCGCCGACCGTCACGCGGTCGCCCAGCGTGGGGTGACGCTTGCCCCGGTTGAGCGACCGGCCGCCCAGGGTGACGCCGTGATAGAGCATGACGTCGTCGCCCACCACGGCGGTCTCGCCGATGACCACACCCATGCCGTGGTCGATGAAGAGGCGCCGCCCGAGCCGGGCGCCGGGATGGATCTCCACCCCGGTCGCCGCCCGCGCGAGCTGCGAGAGCAGCCGCGCGGGCAGGCGAAGGGACGGCACCCGCCACATGCGGTGCGCCGCGCGGTAGGCCCAGAGGGCGTGCACGCCCGGGTAGGCGAGCGCGACCTCCAGGTTCGTCCGCGCGGCCGGGTCGTGGGCGCGCGCGGCCGCCAGGTCCTCGGCAAGAACCTGGAACAGCCCGCGCGCCTTGGTCATCAGTCGACCAGGCCCTCGAACAGCGGGGTCGAGAGGTAGCGCTCGCCGAAGTCCGGGACGATCACGACGATCGTCTTGCCTGCGTTCTCCGGGCGCTTCGCCACCTGGAGGGCCGCGGAGAGCGCGGCGCCGGAGGAGGTGCCGACCAGCAGGCCCTCCTCGTTCGCCGAGCGGCGCGCGGTGTCGATGGCGGTGGCGAGGTTGACGTCGATGACCTCGTCGTACACCTTGGTGTCGAGGATCTCCGGCACGAAGTTGGCGCCGATGCCCTGGATCTTGTGCGGGCCGGGGGCGCCGCCGTTGAGGATGGGCGACTCCTCGGGCTCCACCGCGACGACCTTGATGTCGGGGTTCCGGTCCTTGAGTACCTGCCCCACACCGGTGATGGTGCCGCCCGTGCCGATGCCGGCGACCAGGATGTCGACGTTCCCGTCGGTGTCGGCCCAGATCTCCTCGGCCGTGGTCTCGCGGTGGATCTTCGGGTTGGCCTCGTTGGCGAACTGGCGGGCCAGGATGGCGCCCGGGCGCTCCTGGGCGATCTTCTCGGCGGCCGCGACGGCCCCCTTCATGCCCTCGGCGCCCGGCGTGAGCACCAGCTCGGCACCGTAGGCGCGCAGCAGCGCGCGGCGCTCCTTGGACATGGTCTCCGGCATCGCCAGGACCACCTTGTAACCGCGGGCCGCGCCGACCCAGGCCAGGGCGATACCGGTGTTGCCGGAGGTGCCCTCGACGATCGTGCCGCCCTCCTTGAGCTCACCCGACGCCTCGGCGGCGTCGATGATGGACACGCCGATGCGGTCCTTCACGGAGTTGGCCGGGTTGTAGAACTCGAGCTTGGCGAGAACCGTCGCCTCGAGGCCCTCGGTCAAGCGGTTGAGCTTGACGAGCGGGGTGTTGCCGATGAGCTTGGTCGCGTCGTCGTAGATGCGGGCCATGTGTTCTTCCTTCACTGTGTGGCGGGTCTGGCTGGAGTCGTGCCTGTCCGACGTCGGCACCCGGGTCGCGCGGATGCGTGCCTCGGGACTGGCGTGGAGCGTCTGGGGTTGGGTCGGGCCGGAGCATCGCGCCGGCGCCTGGGCCACGCTCGGCTGAGCCGGTGTGGTCGGGCGCATAGCGGACGCTCTACAGACAGCCTCGGGGGCAGCGGTCGGACACGCACATGGAGCGCGTGGCGGCGGCGCGAATCGGGGTGAGGGCCGAGATGGGGAGTGCGGAGCGCACGGTGCTCAAGACGTCCTCCCTGCGTGGGCGGCCGGACGGCCGCGCGGCTGCGTGTTCCGTTGGCGAGCCGTCGGCCCGCCTGGAGCAGGCTACGCGGGCGGGGACTGTGAGACAAGATCTGTCTCAGGTATCGATCACGTCGATGTTTTGAGGCGTCGTCGGGCGGCGTCGAATACCGCGTCGGCCCCGGTCCACCTAAGGACCGAGGCCGACGGGCCATCCGAGGGTGCCGCTGCCCGCGCGACGGCGGTCAGACGGCGAACTGACCGAGGCGGCAGCCGGCGGCCGCCGTCGTCGCGACCCTGGTCGTGACGACGGGCTCGGGCTTCGCCTCGGCCGCGGCCGCACCGCCGCCGATGTTGATGTCCGAGCACAGGTAGTACGGCTGGTCGAGGTGGGAGGCCTGCCAGATCGTGTACAGGACGGCCCGGCCGCTGCGTCCGGACAGGTCGACGTCGGTCTCGTACGTGCCCTGCGACGGGTATCTGCCGGTCTGCTTGACCAGCTGGACGTCGTCCCAACCGAGCGCCTCCGTCGTCGGGTCGAAGCCGGGCTCCGACACGTAGATGCGCAGGTAGTCGGCGCCGTGCCGGGCCTGGTCGGTCAGGGTGAGGCGGAACTGCTGCGGGACGTTCTTCGCGACCCACGCGCCGGGGGTGTCCATGTAGTCGTACCGCGGCGACTGGGTACGGCCACCCGAGCAGAGCTGCCCGTTCGGGATGACCGCCTCGTGGTTGCCCCCCACGTTCTCCCGGTAGAGGCCGTTCCAGTTCCACATGGCGTTGGGGTCGTGCCGCCAGGCGCCCCAGCACATCGGGTCGATGTTGGCCATCTCCGGGTTCAGGTGGTCGCTGCCCCAGCGCTCGAGACACCCGTAGTTGCGCGTGGGCGGGTTGGTCACCGAACCGTGGGCGGCCGCCGGCGCCGCTGTGACGGTGTCCGCGGTGACCGTGGCCAGGAAGGCGAACGGAGCGATCAGCGCCGCGGTGATGGCGAGCGTGAGACTGCGCTTGTGCGCACGGATGGACATGGTTCCTCCAGGTGCTCGGGCGGGTGCGCCTGGCGGAGCCCGCCACGGCGCGGTGCACGAACACTGTGCGGAGCCCGTGCGGGCGAAAACCACCCGCTGAAACGTTTAGAGTTCCGGCACGACCAGGAAGGAACGGCGTGTTGAACCAGTCCCAGATCGAGCCTCGGGTCCGTGAGGCGTCCGCCGCCGACGACGCCGTAGTGCTCCAGCTCATGATGGAGTACATGGCGTGGGCGCTCGCCACGTTCGAGGAGACCTACGGCTTCGCGATGGGCGGCGACGCGCGGCACACGCCCGCGGCGCTCGACCGGTTCCGCAGGCCGTCCGGCGTGCTCGCGCTCGCGGACGTCGACGGCGGACCGGCGGGCGTCGCGGCACTGCGGGTGCAGGCGGACGGCGCCGTCGAGATCAAGCGGATGTTCGTGCGCCCCGAGCACCGCGGCACCCACGTGGGCTCAGCGATGCTGGATTGGCTCCTGGAGCTCTCCCGCGACGAGCTGCGGGCGCAGACGGTCCGGCTGGACAGCAACCGCTTCATGCACGAGGCCCACCGGCTCTACGAGTCGCGCGGGTTCGTGGAGCGTTCGCCCTACGAGGGCTCCGAGATCCCCGCAGAACTGCGGCATCTCTGGCGGTTCTACGAGCTGACCATGGATCGCTGAGCCCTGGCTGACGGGCAGAACTGTGCCTAGGGTCGAGGGGACCGAGTGCCTTGGAGGTTTTGAATGGCTGTCAACGACTCGCCCGGCGTCGTCCCGCCCAGCATCCCGCCCGTCATACAGGAGTTCGTCGATGCCACGAACGCGGCCGACACCGAACGGTTCGTGGCCACCTTCACGGACGACACCTACCTGAACGACTGGGGGCGTGAGTTCCACGGTCCCGACGGCGTCCGGAGCTGGAACGAGACCGACAACATCGGGATGCAGAGCCAGTTCGAGCTGATCTCGGTGCTGCCCGGGTCCGCGAACGGCGAGTACACGGCGAACATCATGGTGACGAGCAACCGGTTCAACGGGACCGGGCCGTTCAGGTTCGAGCTGCGTGACGGGAAGATCGCGAGACTGGTGCTCAGCTGACGGTTGTGTCGGCGCGTAGTTGCGCACGGCGTCGGCGGGCATGGCCGAACCCTCTGGGAGCTCGACCGTATGTGGCGACCCTCCCGAATTCGTGCGGGCGCGGAGGGCTTTCCAGTGGGCGGGTCGGAAACCCAGGCTGTGGTGAAGCAGGACGAGGTCGAGAGGCCTGGTGTCGTCGTCACAGTCGATGTGACCCGAGTGTCGAAGCGGTAGGTGGATCAGGGTGCGTGGGGAACGTGCCGCCGGCCACCACGCGGCCGCAAGATCGCGGGCGAAGTTCAGGCTCCGCGGGGGCGAGCACGTAGTCCGCGAACTGTGTTGCTCTCCGTTGACAATGTCTACTGCCGGCAACACAGCCCGAGTTCGTGAACTCTCCCCGCTACTTCAGGCGTTCGTGCCCGACGGCGTCCCTGCGCCCGAGGTCAGGCTCGGCCAGGCTCGAACGCAGGCGGCCGAGGGAAGGTCCGCACGTGCCACCAGATCACCAGCGGCACGATGAACAGCTCCAGGGCGAGCGCTCCGATGAACGCCGGGTGCGGCCAGCCCGTCACCGCTATGGAGACGAGCCGGGCGATTGCGCCGAGCGATGCGATCGCGAGGATCACGCGCGTCACGGCAGCGCGTTCCTCGGGTCGGCGCAGGCTCCACCAGATGAGCAGCCCAGCGGCGAGCCAGAACACGTTGGTGAACCGGTACTCGCCGTCGACGGTGGCGTTGACGGCCTCGCCGTCGGGCAGGGCCGCAGGCCCGCCCACGATCCCGAGCAGCCCGCTGAGCACGGGAACGACGCCCAGAACGGCGATGACCACTATCAATGTCCGACGACCCATATGGGCAGTTTGGCACGAGCGCCCGGCCCGTCGCCGAGATTTACCACATGGCCACCTCGGCCCCGAGCTCCAGCCCGTCGCCGGTGGTGCGCGCCGACGAGATCTCCACCTGCTGCAGGTCCCGACCCTCCGGGAACGCCACACCCTCGACCAGCCGGTCGAGCTGGTCGTTGCCGAGCTGTTCCGCGAGCGTGGCAAGGGGCATGCTGAGCCCGGCGAGCCGGACCGTGTCCGCGCGGAGCACCGCCTGGCCGCCCTCGGCGGCCACGGAGAGGAGCACGTCGACCGTCTGCTCGCTGCCCGCGATGGACAGCGGTAGCCGTGCGACGAGGTCCCCGGCCTCCGACGCGACCTGGAGCCCCGGCAGGTCGGTGGCGGCGCGCGCCGTGTCGGTGAGGGCCTCGGGGGAGACCCGCACCGACACGGTGGCCTGACCGGTCGCGAGCTGCCAGAGCGCTGGGGTGTCGTCCCGCGCGACGGTGACGCCCGCGGGCAGGTCCGCCTCGGCGCTCGCGATCCGGTCGTCGATGATGCCGCGCAGGACGAGCTCGCCGGCCACCCCGAGCAATGCCAGCCCGCCCACCACCGAGATGACGGCGATGATCCAGCGATGGCGCGGGCGGTACGAGGTGGTCCGTGTCATGGGGACCATTCGACCGCACCGACATGACGATCCGCTGGGCATGCTGTGATGGATCGGGGCTGGTCACGCCCCCTGCTGGACCGGCCTACCGCCGGCTCAGGCGGTACGCCCCCGCCCATGCCCGGGCGTCCAGCTCGCGGGGGAGCGCGTTCGGGCCGACGCCGTGCTCGCGCGCCCACCGCCGGACGTCGTCCCGTGCGATGCCCTGCCGCACGAGGATCTCGTGCAGCCCGCGGCCGCGTCCGTTGAACACCGCCGCGGCGAAGCGCTGGTAGCCGTGCCGCTCGCGCACGGGCAGCAGGGGCTCCGTACGACGGTCGATCACGAGCAGCCCGGCGTCCACGCTCGGGCGCGGCCGGAACGCCCCGGCGGGGATGCGGCGGTCCAGGCGGGGCGAGAGCCAGGGCCACCACTGGGCGGTCAGGAGGGTGGTGCCGCCGACGGCGGCGCGCTTGCGCGCGACCTCCCACTGCGTGATCAGCACGGCGCGCTGCCAGCCGGCCAGCGTGAAGAGGCGCCGCAGCACCGGTGTGGTCAGGTGGAACGGAACGTTGCACACGAGGTCGTAGGGGGCCGACGGCGGTGCGTGGCGCAGGATGTCGTCCCGCGTCACCGTGACGTTGCCGGGGACCACCCTGCTGAGGCGCCCGGTCGAGCGCGGGTCGATCTCCACCGCCTCGAGCGGACGGCCCAGGCGCGCCAGCGGCAGGGTGAGCGCCCCGCGGCCGGCCGCCCACTCGACCACCGGCCGGTCGGCGTCGGGGACGAGGTCGACGATGCGGCGGATGACCTGCGTGTCGACCAGGAGGTTCTGTCCCAGCTCGTGGGCGCCGCCCGGCAGGTCGTGGAGGGCGGCGGAGTCTTGGGCAGTGGTACGTGAGGAACGGTTGCGCGACATGTGTGCTCCGGAAGTCGTCGGTACTCGAGATCCGGGCAGCACGAATGCGCCGCCCGGCGGGAGCCGGCGGCGCGGGGCACGCGCTGGGTGTGAGAGTGCGTTCCGCGCCGCTAGCGGGCGGAACGCTCTCTGATCATCATGTGGGCGCTCATCGTGGCCGACCCTACGAGCCGCCCTCCGGGGCGGGCCAGCGTTTTTCCACCAGGCTTGACACGGCGAATCCGCGATGGTCGTATGGCGCACTGTTAACGTTCACATTTCTGTGAGGTCACCGTGCAAAGAAGCACCAGTCGTTCCCTTCTGCCCCCACGCCCTGTCGCAGTCGGCGCCGTCGCGGCACTGCTCGGCGGCCTGCTCCCGTTCCTGCCGGCGAGCGCCGCAGTACCCGCGACGGCCACCACGAACACGACGGCCACGTCGTCCGCGACCGCTGCCGACGCGGCCGCCCAGGCCGACGCCGACGCCGCTGCCGCCGCGCTGAACATCGTCCACGCGGACGACGTGCGCGGGCACCTCACGCTGCCGTCGTCCGGCCTGCACGGCGCGACGGTCACCTGGGCGTCGTCCGACCCGGCCGTCGTCGCCACCGACGGCGTCGTCGACCGCCCCACGCACGGCGCGGGGGACACCACGGTGACCCTGACCGCGACCGCCGACGTCGGCGGCGCCACCGCCACGCGCGAGTTCCCCCTCACCGTGCGGGAGCAGCCGGCCGCCGCGCCGTACGAGGGCTACGCCTTCAGCTACTTCACGGGCAACTCGGTAGCCGGCGAGAAGATCTACTTCGCAGCCAGCCGGGGCAACAACGCCTTGAAGTGGGACGAGCTCAACGAAGGGCAGCCGACGCTTGAGTCGACCATGGGCGAGATGGGCCTGCGCGACCCGTTCCTGATCCGTTCCCCCGAGGGCGACCGTTTCTACCTGATCGCAACGGACCTCTCCATCGGCCGCAACGGCGACTGGGACCGTGCGCAGCGACAGGGCAGCAAGTACCTCGAGGTCTGGGAGTCGACCGACCTGATCAACTGGTCGGCGCAGCGGCACGTCAAGGTCTCGCCCGACACCGCAGGCAACACCTGGGCGCCCGAGGCCTACTGGGACGAGTCGCTCCAGCAGTACGTGGTGTTCTGGGCGTCGAAGCTGTACGCGGAGGACGACCCGAACCACACCGGGAACGCGTACAACCGGATGCTCTACGCGACGACCCGCGACTTCGTGACGTTCAGCGAGGCGAAGATCTGGCAGGACCGCGGCGAGTCCAGGATCGACTCCACGGTGATCAAGGAGAACGACACCTTCTACCGCTTCACCAAGGACGAGGGCGGCGGCGGCACGGGCTGCTCCGACATCATCCAGGAGAAGTCCCCGTCGCTGACCGCCGTCGACCTGCCCGGCGACCCGTCCTGGGATTTCATGGACGCCTGCATCGGCCGCGACGCCGGCACGTCCGCCGTCGAGGGTCCGACCGTCTTCGAGGCCAACCCGGGTGACACGTCCGGCTCGCCGTACTACCTGTTCGTCGACGAGTACGGCGGCCGCGGCTACATCCCGCTCGGCACCGACGACCTGGAGAACCCGGACTGGCAGGTCGCCGCGAACTACGACCTGCCGGCCAGCCCGCGCCACGGCACGGTCATCCCGGTCACCGCCGCCGAGCTCGCGGCCCTGCGCGACGGCATAGTGATCCCGGAGGAGCCGACGCCCGTCGTCGCCGACGAGAACGGCCTGGTCGCGCAGTACGACCTCGACGAGACATCGGGCACCGTCGCCACGGACAGCACCGGCCACGGGTACGACGGCACGGTCAGCGGCGACGCGACCTTCGCCGACGGCGCGCTGAACCTCGGCGGGACCGACGGCCACGTGCGGCTGCCGAACAACATGATGGCGGGCCTTACCGCGATCACCGTCTCGACGAAGGTCTGGCTGGACCCCGCCCAGGCGACGCCGTACTTCATCTGGGGCCTGGGCAACACCGACGGCGGGGGCACCGGCAACGGCTACCTCTTCACCACCGGCAACAACTACCGGACCTCGATCGCGACCGGGAACTGGAGCACCGAGCAGACCGTGGCGGGCGGGTCCGCCCTGCCCCGCGGCACCTGGAAGACGCTCACGTACACGCTCCAGGACGGCACCGCCGTGCTCTACCTCGACGGCGTCAAGGTCGGGGAGAAGACCGGAGTCACGATCAAGCCCGGCGACATCGGCGACGGCCGCACGACCGCCAACTACATCGGCCGCTCCAACTACACCTCCGACAAGTACCTCAAGGGCAAGGTGCGCGACTTCCGCATCTACAACCGGGCGCTGACGGCCCGCGAGGTGCAGGAGCTCGGGGCGGACCCGACGGCCATCACCGGCGTCGAGCTCGACAGCCTCAAGATCCCGGCGGTGATCGACTCGGCCTCCTCGACGGTGACCCTGCCGGTCACGCCCGGTACCGACCGGACGGCGCTGGAGCCGGTCTTCGGGACCGTATCGACGTCGACGGTGTCGCCGGACGTCACCGGCCCCGTTGACCTCTCGACGGCGCAGACGTTCACCGTGACCGCACAGGACGGTGCCACCCGGGACTGGACCGTGCGCGCGGTCGAGATGCGGTCGCCGGTGCTGCCCGGCCTGTACGCCGACCCGAACATCGCGAAGTTCGGCGACCACTACTACCTCTACGCGACCACCGACGGCGTCCCGGGCTGGGGCGGCAAGGACTTCTACGTCTGGAAGTCGAAGGACCTGGCGGACTGGGAGCGTTCGGCCGAGCCGTTCCTGACCCTGGACGGCGCGAACGGCGACGTGCCGTGGGCGACCGGCAACGCCTGGGCGCCGACGATCATCGAACGGGACGGGAAGTACTACTTCTACTTCTCGGGCCACAACCCGACCTACAACCGCAAGACGCTCGGCGTCGCCGTGGCGGACAGCCCCGAGGGCCCGTTCACCGCGCAGCCAGAGGCAATGGTCCAGAACAACGAGGCGATCTCCTCGGGTCAGGCGATCGACCCGTCGGCGTTCCAGGATCCCGAGACCGGCAAGTACTACCTGTTCTGGGGCAACGGCGGGCCGTCCAACGGGCCGGTGTACGCCGAGCTGAGCGACGACATGCTGTCGATCAAGCAAGACACGCTCAAGCGGATCGGCGGCCTGACCGACTTCCGCGAGGGCACGTTCCTCAACTACCGCGACGGGCTCTACCACCTGACCTACTCGATCGACGACACCGGTTCGCCCGACTACCGCGTCGGCTACGCCACGGCGACCAGCGTCCACGGGCCCTGGACCTACCGCGGCGTCATCCTCGAGAAGGACCCGAGCCAGGGCATCCTCGGGACCGGCCACAGCTCGATCGTCCAGGTACCGGGGACCGACGAGTGGTACATCGCCTACCACCGGTTCGGGATGCCGGGCGGTGACGGGACCCACCGGGAGACCACCATCGACCGGCTGACGTTCGGCGACGACGGCCTCATGGAGAAGGTGGTGCCGACGCTCACGAGCGTCGACCCGCTGCCCTACGACGGCGTCCAGCCGGAGGCTGTGCGGTCGCCGAAGGTCCAGGGCAAGGCCGTCGACGGCGCGAAGCTCACCGCAACGCCCGGTACATGGACCAAGGACGGCCTGACGTTCACGTACCAGTGGCTGCGGGACGGCGAGCCGGTCGCCGACGCGACCCGCAAGACGCTGCGGCTGACGTCCGCCGACATCGGGCACCGGATGTCTGTGCGCGTGACGGCGTCGCGCCCCGGGGCCTTCCCCGGCGAGGCGGTCTCCGCGCAGACGGCCAAGGTCCAGGCCCGGAGCTAGCGGGCGCCGGCGGCCCTGACCCGCCGCACCTGGTGCGGCGGGTCAG
>NZ_JBHXBG010000011.1:0-58193 GCF_042726755.1 Promicromonospora sp. NPDC060271
GACCCAGGTCTCGACGCCCTCGACCACCGGAAGGACCACCGGCGGACCACCGACACCCGCACGACGCGCAGACGGACGTCACGAGAGACAGGCAGGGCGATCGTGAGCAAGATCTTCCACCCGGACTCACCGCTCCTGCGGTTCCTGGACAAGGTCGCGGACGTGATGATCCTCAACCTCGTCTTCATCGCGACGGCGCTCCCCGTGGTCACGCTCGGCGCCGCGCTCACCGCCCTGAACTACACCGCCATGAAGATCGTGTCCGGCGAGAGCACGTCGGTGGCGGGTGACTACCTCAGGTCGTTCCGGACGAACTTCAAGCAGGCGACCCTCCTGGGGCTCGCCGTAGTCGGCCTCGCCCTGGTCCTCGCGGCCTGGTACGTGGTCGTCGACAACCTCGACGTCCCGTTCGTCGTGCGGATCGTCCTGCTGGTGGTGCTCTACCTCGTCGCGTTCCGGTTCGTGCTGGCGACCCTGTACGTCTTCCCCTACAACGCGAGGTTCGAGAACACCGTCCTGGAGGTGCTGAACAACTCGCGTCTGATGTCGCTCCGGCACCTCTTCGGCTCCCTGGCCGTCGCCGCGGTCACCGCGCTTCCCGTCGTCGTCACCGTCTTCTACCCGGCGGTGGCGGTGTACGGGCTGCTCTGGTTCCTCATCGGGTTCGCGGGGGTCGCCGTCGTGAACGCGGTCCTGTTCACGAGGATCTTCAGCACGTACATCACCGAGCCCAGCACCGGGTCCAGCACCGGACCCACCATCGAACCCCCAGAGAGCGAAGGTACGAGATGACGACGCAGACGGACACGCCCGCGCAGCGGGGTGCGGTCGGGCTGCGCCCCTCCGGGCTCGTGCTCGACGGCGCGGAGCAGGTGCACCTGTGTGCCTCGTTGTTCTACTTCAGGGTGCCGCGCGAGGCCTGGGCGGACCGCCTGGCCAAGGTGGCGGCGTCCGGCTACACGCTCGTGGACGTCTACGTCCCGTGGAACTTCCACGAGACCGCGCCCGGCAGGTGGGACTTCACCGGACGTCGCGACGTCGGCGAGTTCCTCGACCTGGCCCGCGACGCCGGGCTCGGCGTCATCGCGCGGCCCGGACCGTACATCTGCTCCGAGTGGGACGGCGGCGCGCTGCCCGCGTGGCTGACCCTCGAGGACGGCCTGGCGCTGCGGCAGGCCGAGCCGCGCTACCTGCGGCACGTCGAGGCCTGGTTCGACCAGGTGATGCCGCTGCTCGCGGCCCGGCAGCGCGACCGGGGCGGCGCCGTCGTCGCGATCCAGGTGGAGAACGAGCTCGACTTCTTCGACACCGCCGACCGGCCCGAGTACCTGGCCCGGCTGCACGGCCTGACGCTCGGCCACGGCATCACCGTGCCCGTCGTCGCCTGTGCCGGACAGGGCGACCTCGCGGGAGCCACCGGGGGAGTCGACGGCATCACGCCCGCGTTCAACTTCTACCCGGACGACCGCTCGCCGTTCGTCGAGGCCGAGGCGCGGCAGTACGCCGACCTCGTCGCGGGCCGCGGCGAGCCGCTGCTGGTCATGGAGACCAACCGCAGGCACGCGACGCTGCGCCGGCTGCTGGTCAGCGGCGCGAAGGTCATCGCGCCCTACCTCCAGGCCTCCGGTTTCGACTTCGGCTACACGCCCTCGGTGGGCAACTGGGGCGACCCGGGTGGGTTCATGTCCCACGACTACGACTTCGGCGGGTACCTCGACCCGGTCGGCGCGCCCCGCCCCGAGATGGCCGAGGCCCGCGTCCTCGCGCGCGTGCTGCGCACCCTCGGGCCCGCGCTCGCGCGGTCGACCACGGCGTCCGCCGACGGCGCCTTCCGCGTCGACGTCGCCACCAGCGCCTCGCCGTCCAGGCTGGTGCTCGACGGCGGGGGTGAGCTGACCGGCATCCCCAACCTGACCGACGACGCCGGGACCGCCGCGTTCCCGGCGTGGTTCGGCGGACCGGAGGTGGTGGTGCCGCTGCCCGCCGCGTCGTGCCTGCTGGTGCTGCGGGACCTGCCGCTGGACCGGTTCGGGCTGCCCGGGACCCTGCGTCTGGCGACCGCCGACCTCGTCGGCGCGGGCCCGGACGGGATAGAGCTGGCGACGGCGGGTGCGAGCGTCGTCGTGCTGGAGGTCTCGGGCGGGCGGCCGGTGCTGGTCGAGCTGGACGCACCCGCGCCCGCCGCTCCGGTCCGGGCGCGGATCGAGGCAGAGACCGACGGCGTGGCGTGGGCGGTCGTCGTGCGCCACCCCGTGGACGTGGACGGCAACGTGGATGCGGACGTGGACGCGCCGTCGGACGACGGAGCCGCCGCGGCGTCGGACGGCAAGGCCGCCGCGGCGGAGGCGACGGCCGAGCACCCGCCGCTCACGGCCCTGACCGGGCTCGGCCTCGCCGCCCGCACCGGACGCACCACGCGGTACGAGGACGCGCCGTCGTCGGAGGACGTGGGCGTTTACCGGGGGCGTACGCACTACTCGACAGGCCTCGACGGCGCGGACGAGCTGCTGGTCGAGGGCGCGTCGGACATCGTCGACCTCGCGCTCGACGGGGTGGCGCTGCCCACCGTCGCGGGCTTCGGGGCCACCTTCCTGCTGCCGGTGGCCGGGGCGGGACGCCTCGACGCGACGGTCGAGACCTGGGGGCACGCGAACTTCGACGACGTCCGCCTCCCGGCGCTGCGGCTGGGATCGCTGCGCGGGCTCGGCAGGGTGTGGTCCGTGGTCGGCCGGTCCGACGTGTCCGCGCTGTGGCGGGTCAGCGCCACGGGCGGCTGGCCGGGCGAGCCGGCGCCGCTGCGCACGCTCGGCGGGTGGAGCAGCACCCGGGTCGGGGAGCCGACGACCTACTCGCGCGACCTCGATGTCGACGGTGCGCACCACCACGCGTTGCGCCTGGCCGGGGTCGCGGGTTCGGTCCAGGTGACCGTGGACGGCGTGACGCACACCGTGACGGAGGACGATCCCTGGCTGCACCTGGTCCCCGGTGCGGGAAGCGCGGTAGCGATCACCGTGCCGCACCGGCCGGGAGCCGGACTGGCCGCCGAGCTGTTCCGGCTGGAGCCGGTCACCGGCTGGGACGTGGAGGCCCAGCCCGACGAGGCGATCCTCGACCTGTCACGTGCCGACGCCGCTGGAGAGACGGTCGCGCTGCCGCTGGAGCTCGCACCCGGCGAGGAGCGATGGCTCGAGGCGGCGGTGCCGCCGGGCGGGCTCTCGCTCGGGTTCGAGGGCACCCAGGTGCGGGTCAGTGCGTTCGCCGGCGGGGAGCTGCTGGGCCGGGTGTGGCTCGACGACCCCGCCCGGCCGCGGTTCACGGGCGGCGACGCCGGCCGGCTGTGGCTGCCTTCCGCGTGGAACGACGGGACGGTCCGGCTCCTGGTCCGTGGCACGCGCGGGGTCGAGGCCCCGCTGCTCGGGGGAGTGCGCCTCACCGCGACCCCAGGTTGAGCGCGGTGTACCGCCGAGCCGGAGGGCCTGGTCCGCGAGGCCGGGCACGCCTGCCCCCGGTCCGGCACCGGCCGGACACCCCGGCGGCAAGGTAGACCCGGTGGGAGGGTGCCAGGTTTCCTGATCTGTGTTCGCCTCAGCCCTGCCAGGTTCAGACAGGCTGAACAATTCAGCCCAGCCCGCATATCCGGTGCTCAGCCGGATACGGTTCAGCCCAGCCGGCACCCACCACCTGGGTAGGCCTTGCCCGCCGCGCCCGCAGCCCGCCGTGCCCGCATGCGGGGTTGACCCTGACGCAGGGTCAACCCCGCATCCTCATCGCATGAACAGTCGCATGAACACACGAACGGACATCGGAACGAGTCCCGGAGCCGGCGCGGGGGCACCCGCGATCCGCGTGCGCGGGCTGCAGAAGTCGTACAAGGACCTGCAGGTGCTCAAGGGCGTCGACCTCGAGGTCGCGCGCGGCAGCATCTTCGCCCTGCTCGGCTCCAACGGCGCGGGCAAGACCACGGCCATCAAGATCCTGTCCACCCTGCTCAAGGCCGACGGCGGCACCGCGAGCGTGCACGGGTACGACGTCGCCACACAGGCCGCCGAGGTGCGCGAGTCGATCAGCCTGACCGGTCAGTTCGCCGCCGTCGACGAGATCCTCACCGGCCGGGAGAACCTCGTCCTGGTCGCCAGGCTGCGCCACATCGCAGATCCGGGGAAGATCGCCGACGACCTGCTCGCCCGCTTCTCCCTGACCGAGGCCGGCAGCCGCAGGGCCGCCACCTACTCCGGCGGCATGCGCCGCCGCCTCGACATCGCGATGAGCCTGATCGGCGACCCGTCGGTCATCTTCCTCGACGAGCCGACGACGGGCCTCGACCCCGAGGCCCGCGTCGAGGTGTGGCGCACCGTCAAGAGGCTGGCCGACGGCGGAACGACGGTCCTGCTCACGACCCAGCACCTCGACGAGGCCGAGCAGCTCGCCGACCGGATAGCGATCCTGCACCAGGGCCGCATCATCGTCGACGGCACCCTCGCCGAGCTCAAGGCGCTGCTGCCGCCCGCCGAGGTCGAGTACGTCGAGAAGCAGCCAACCCTCGAGGACGTCTTCTTCGCCATAGTCGGCGGCGACAAGAGCAGCGAGGACCAGCGATGACCAACCACTTCCTCAGCGACACCCGCGCCCTGACCGGACGCTCCCTCACCCACATCACGCGCAGCATGGACACGATCATCACCACCGCCGTCACCCCGATCGCGATGATGCTGATGTTCGTCTACGTCTTCGGCGGCGCGATCGAGACCGGCACGGACAACTACGTCGACTACCTGTTGCCCGGCATCCTGCTGATCACCGTCGCCTCCGGTATCGCCTACACCGCGTTCCGGCTGTTCATGGACATGCAGGGCGGCATCTTCGAGCGGTTCCAGTCCATGCCCATCGCCCGGTCGTCGGTCCTGTGGGCGCACGTGCTCACGTCGCTGGTCGCGAACCTCGTCTCGATCGCCGTCGTCGTGCTGGTCGCTCTCCTGATGGGCTTCCGCTCCGGCGCGGGCCTTCCGGCCTGGCTGGCCGTTGCAGGCATCCTTGTCCTCTTCACGCTCGCGCTGACCTGGCTCGCGGTCATCCCCGGGCTCACCGCGAAGTCCGTCGACGGCGCGAGCGCGTTCTCGTACCCGCTGATCTTCCTGCCGTTCCTCAGCTCGGCCTTCGTGCCGACCGAGACCATGCCCGGTCCGCTGCGCTGGTTCGCCGAGAACCAGCCGGTCACCTCGATCGTCGACACGATCCGTGCCCTCCTGGCCCAGCAGCCGGTCGGCACCGACATCTGGGTCGCGCTGGGCTGGTGCGTCGGCATCCTCGTGGTCACGTACTTCTTCGCGATGGCCGCCTACCGCCGCAAGATCTCGTAGGGCACGCTGAACAGCATGCTGACGATCGGCCAGGTGGCGTCGTACGCCGGGGTGACGGTGCGCGCGGTGCGGCACTATCACCAGATCGGGCTGCTTCCGGAGCCGGAGCGGGACCGCTCCGGCTACCGGTCGTACGACGCCGCCACGCTGGTCCGGCTGATCCGCATCCGCACCCTCGCCGAGGCCGGCGTACCCCTGGCGAGGGTGCAGATGCTGCTGGACGCCACCCCCGAGGAGTTCGCCCGCGCCGTCGAGGAGATCGACCGGGGGCTGCGCGCCGAGATGCGGCGGCTGCGGGAGAACCGCAGGCGGATCGCGAGGCTGGCGGCGGGAGAGAGCCTGGCGCTCCCGCAGAGCGTCCTCGACTATCTCGACCGGCTGCGTGGCCTCGGGGTCGACGAGCAGTACATAGTGCTCGAGCGGGACGCCTGGATCATGATGGCCGCCCGCATACCGGACGAGATCGACGCCGTGATGGCCATGAAGCACAGGGAGCTGGACGACCCCGACGCGGTGCGGCTCTACACGCTGATCACCGAGGCCCTCCACTGGCCGGCCGACGACTCCCGGATCGTCGAGATCGTCGACGTCATGGAGCGGCTCGCCCGCCGGGCCGTTGAGGCCGGCGAGGTGGTCGGGTCCGACGACGACGGCCTCGACCAGCCGTTCGTGGACCTGCTGGACGCGCTGCCGGCCGAGTCACCGGGCGGCAGGCGGATCATCGAGCTCCTGGAGGAGCGTGGTTGGAAGGGCTGGACGCGGATCGAACGGGTGCCGCCGAGGTAGCCCGTGGCAGAATCGCCCGGTGCAGATCGGGATGATCGGGCCGCTCGAGCTCCGGCTGGACGACGGCGTCCTCGCCGATGTGCCGGGCTCGCGGCTGCGGGCGCTGCTTGTCGCCCTTGCGCTCGACGCCGGCCGCACGGTCCACAAGGCGACGCTCGTCGACTGGATCTGGGGCGAGCAGCCGCCGTCCGACGCGACGAACGCCCTGCAGCGCCTGGTCTCCCGGCTGCGGAAGGTGCTGCCGGACGGCTCGGTCGAGGGGCAGCCGAGCGGCTACCGCCTGCTGGTGGAGCCCGACGCCGTCGACGCGCTGCGGTTCGAGCGGCTCGTGGACACCGCGCGCGCCGCCGACGGTCCACGGCGGGTGCAGCTCTTGCGCGAGGCGCTGCGGCTGTGGCGCGGGAAGGCCATGCAGGACGTCGGCCTGGAGGGCAGCGCGGCGTTCGACGCGGCGGTCACCCGGCTCGAAGGGCTGCACCTGACGGCCAGGGAGGACCGGTTCGACGCGGAGATCGCCCTCGGCCACGGCGCCGACCTGGTCCCGGAGCTGACGGACCTGGTCGCAGCCCACCCGCTGCGCGAACGGCTCGTCGCCGCCCTGATGCGGGGGCTCGCCGCCGCCGGCCGCGACACGGACGCGCTGCTCGTCTACGAGCGCACGCGAGCGGCCCTCGCCGACGGGCTCGGCGTCGACCCCTCGCCGGAGCTGTCCGGGCTCCACGTCGCGTTGCTGCGCGGCGAGGTCGGACGGCGGGACGAGCGTCCCAAGACCAACCTTCGCGCCGAGCTGACCAGCTACGTCGGCAAGGACGCCGATGTCGCGGCGGTCCGCGCCATGGTCGGCGAGCACCGGCTGACCACGCTGACCGGGCCGGGCGGTGCGGGGAAGACCAGGCTCGCCACGGAGGCCGCCCGCACGCTGGTCGACGACCTGCCGGACGGCGTCTGGCTGGTGGAGCTTGCGGTCATCGGCATCGACGGCGACGTCGCGCAGGCGGCGCTCGCCGCCCTCGGCCTGCGGGACACGCTGCTCGGCGAGGCGACGGAGACGGAACCGGCCGAACGGCTCGTCGCCGCGCTCCGCGAGCGGGAGATGGTCCTGGTCCTGGACAACTGCGAGCACGTGGTCGAGCAGGCGGCGGCGTTCGCCCACCGCCTCCTCGGCGAGTGCCGGCGGCTGCGGATCCTGGCGACGAGCAGGGAGCCGCTCGGCATCACCGGTGAGGCACTGTGGCCGGTCCTGCCGCTCGGCCTGCCGTCGCCGGACGCCGACCTCGACGAGGTCGCCGCGGCGCCGGCCGTCCGCCTGCTGCGGGAACGAGCGAGCGCCGCGCGCCAGGACCTCGCTGCCGACGCGTCCACGCTGTCGACGATGGCCCGCATCTGCCGGGCCCTGGACGGGATGCCGCTGGCGATCGAGCTGGCGGCGACCCGGCTGCGCACCCTGTCCGTCGAGCAGCTGGCAGACCGGCTCGATGACCGGTTCCGGCTGCTGACGGGCGGCAGCCGCACCGCGCTGCCGCGCCACCGGACGCTTCGCGCGATGGTCGACTGGAGCTGGGAGCTGCTGACGGACGCCGAGCGGACGGTCCTGCGCAGGCTGTCGGTCTTCGCCGGCGGGGCGAGCCTGGACGCGGCCGAACGGGTCTGCGCCGACATCGCCGAACAGGGGGAGGTGCTGGATCTGCTCACCGCGCTGACCGAGAAGTCGCTGCTGGTCGCCGACGCCGATGCCGGCGGCAGCCCGCGCTACCGGATGCTCGGCACCATCAAGGAGTACGCCGCCGGGCGTCTGGCGGAGGCGGGGGAGGCCGACCTGGCCCGCCGGACGCACCTCGCCTGTTTCACGGAGCTCGCCGAGGCCGCCGAGCCGCGCCTTCGCCGGGCCGAACAGCTGACCTGGCTTGCCACGCTCGCCGCAGAACACGACAACATCAGCGCCGCGATGCGCGGTGCGCTCGCGGCCGGTGACGCGCCCGCCGCGATGCGCCTCGCGGCCGGCGCCGGCTGGTACTGGTGGCTCGGCGGGCACAAGACCGAGGGCCTGGAGCTGATCACCGCTGCCGCCGAGCTGCTCGGCACCGGCACCGGCGCCGGCGCCGTCGAGGGGGCAGTCGAGCGTGAGGGAACGGTCGAGCGCGAGGTCGGCGACGAGACCCGGGCCGCCGTGTACGCGCTCATCGTGATGTTCGCCAGCTCCGGGCGGGCCGCGGACGAGCGTCAGGCGGCGGACTGGATCCACCGGGCGTACGAGCTCAGCCGGCGCGAGGGGCCCCACAGCCCGCTGCTCGGGCTGGTCGGACCCCTGGAGCACATGCTCCAGGGGTCCGATCCCCTGCGCGCGTGGGAGTCCGTGCTGGACAACGAGGACCCCTGGGCGCGCGCCCTGGCCAGGCTGCAGCTCGGCAAGATGCGGGTCATGCTCGGCCACGCCGGGCGGGACGCCGACGCGCACCTCGAGCGGGCGCTGACCGAGTTCCGGGCGCTGGGGGAGCGGTTCGGGATCTCCTTCGCCCTGACGGAGCTCGCGGATCGCATCACCACCCGCGGGGAGTTCGCTACGGCGGCCGAGTACTACGAGCAGGCGACGGCGGCCGTGGCCGAGGTCGGGGCGGTCGAGGACGTCATCCGGATGCGGTCGCAGCAGGCACGGCTGTACTGGCTGCTCGGCGACGGGGACGCGAGTTCGACCACGATGGCGGAGGCGGACCGGCTCGTGGAGCGGGTCACGTGGCCGGACGCGCTGGCGGAGGTGGCGCTGGCGAAGGCTGAGCTCGCGCGCTGGGGCGGCGACGCCGAGGAGGCCCGCCGGCAGCTCGGCCTCGCGACGACCTCGCTGGGCGACAAGGCGGCGAACATCGACTCGGTGCTGCACCACCAGCTCGGCTACCTCGCCGACGATCTCGACGAGGTGCGTGAGCACCGCGCCGCGGCCTGCCGGGCGGCGGCCGAAGCGGGGTACGCGCCCATGATCGCGCAGGTGCTCGTCGGGGTCGCGGACCTGGCGCTGCGCAGCGACCGGCACGAGCAGGCCGCGCGGCTGCTCGCGGCGAGCACCGGCGTGCGCGGGCTGGCCGACCGTTCCGACCCTGACCTGGCCCGGATCGAGGAGGCAACGCGGAGCCGCCTCGGCGACGCCGGGTTCGCCGAGGCGGCTGCGGAGGGCACGGGGACGAGCTGGGATCAGCTTGTCGCGGTCACGCTCGCCTCGTGAGGGTGGACGGCGCCCCGGCCCGCAGCGGGTGCCGGCTACATGAGACCCATCGACAGGGCGACGAGGCCGCCGGTGGTCGCGAGGAGCGCCGACCCGGGGTGCATCCAGATCGATGCCCGGATGTCGTGCTTGCGCCAGACGAACCAGACCCCGGGAAGCAGGAAGACGATCTTTGACAGGACGGTCCAGGGCGCCCAGAAGTGGTACACCGAGAACAGGACCGTGTTGAACAGCGGCGCCCACCTGCCGAGCTGGGGCAGGCGGGGCAGCAGGAACCCGCGGAAGTAGTACTCCTCGATGAGCGGCAGCGTGAAGCCGGTGAACGGGAGGCAGATCGCCAGGGTGGTGATCAGCAGCTGCTGGGAGTACCCGTCGAGGTAGGTGGTGGCGGAGGCGCCGGCGCCGTCGTACTGGATCCACGTGAAGGCCGCGTCGTAGACGACGTTGTCCAACGGGACGAGCGAGAACGACACCACGGTCATGTAGATCAGGAGGCCGATGCCGATCAGGGTGATCTTGCCGCGCGAGAACGGCTTGTCCAGGTAGTGCAGCACCCCGCGCAGCGAGTAGCGGCCCGTGCGCCGACGGCCAAGCCACAGCAGGCCGAAGTGGACCGGGAAGAGCACGACGGTCAGGGCGATGGCCCAGGCGAGGAAGGGCGGGTAGCCGATCGCCCGGGTGAACGGTGCGGCGATGAAGGCGTAGACGGCGACGATCAGCGCGCCGGGGACGAGGTGGAGCGCGATCGACAGCGGCACGGAGTGCCGGTCTGCGAGCAGCCGCTCGACCAGTCGGTTGGTTGGTGTGCGTTCCGCCTCGGCGGTGAAGCTCTGTGTGTTGTCCATGCCGGAGATGTTTGCCCGACCCGCGGACACGGCCCTGACACGGCGCTGACACGGCTGCCGTCACCGCCCCTGAGCCGAAGTTGAAATCGATAATGGTTATCACTACTGTCGCGGCGTGACGACACGCGCACCCGCCTCCGTGGCGCCGGCCTCGGGCAGCCCGCCAGGTGCCGCGTACTCGCTCCGACGTCGCCTCGACCGGCGGACCGGCTGGTCCTGCGCGGTCCTCGCCGTCGCGCTGCTGACCCTCGTGGTCGTCTCCGGCTCGGTCGGCTCGGTGGACGTGAGCCTGACCGAGGCGGCCCAGATCACCACCGGACACCTGCTCCCCGGCATGCCGTGGATGTCCGACGGAACCCTGACCCCGCTGCAGGACCAGGCCGTATGGCAGTTCCGGCTGCCGCGGACGCTGCTGGCGGGGCTGGCCGGCGCGGGCCTGGCGCTCGCCGGTGCCCTGATGCAGGTCACCGTCCGCAACCCGCTGGCAGAGCCGTACATCCTCGGGGTGTCCTCTGGTGCCAGCGTGGGTGCCGTACTCGTGATCGTCTTCGGCACGGGCGTGCTGGGCGGGCTCTCGCTGAACGTCGCGGCGTTCGTCGGCGCGCTGGCGGCGTGCGCCTGCGTGGCGGTCATGGCGCGCAAGGGCGGCGAGCTGTTGCCGACCCGGATGATCCTCGCGGGCGTGGCCCTCGGCACGCTGTTCAGTGCGGTGACGAGCTACCTGACGATCTCGACGGACGCGCAGAACGTCGTCAGCATCATGTTCTTCCTGCTGGGCAGCGTGTCGGCGGCGACGATGCAGAGCCTGATCGGGCCGGCCGTCGCCCTCGTGGTCGCCTGGCTCCTCGCCGCCGGGACGGCACGCTCGCTCAACGCCCTGATGACGGGCGACGAGTCGGCGACGTCGCTGGGCGTGGACGCGACCCGGCTGCGCGGGCTGCTCCTCGTCGTGGCCTCGCTGCTGACGGGCACCGTCGTATCGGTGGCGGGCGGCATCGGCTTCGTCGGCCTCGTGATCCCGCACGTCGCACGCATCGTGGTGGGCGCGGACCACCGGCGGATGCTGCCGGTCACCGTGCTGGCGGGCGCGGTGTTCCTGATGATCGCGGACCTCCTGGCGCGCACGGTGGCGATGCCCACCGAGATCCCGCTCGGCATCCTGACGGCCTTCGTCGGGGCGCCGTTCTTTCTCTGGCTGATGCGCCGTGACGGCGCCGACCGAGCGGGGTTCGGGCGGTGAAGGCAGAGATGAGGGTCGAGTTCGACGACGTCACGGTGGTGCTCGGCGGGACCGAGGTGGTGCACGGCGCCTCGCTGACCGTCGAGCCAGGGACCGTGGTCGGCCTGGTCGGCCCCAACGGCAGCGGCAAGTCGTCGCTGCTCCGCACGCTCTACCGCGCCGTCCGGCCGAGCCGAGGCACCGTGCGGGTCGGCGGCGCCGACGTGCGCAGCCTCTCCGGGCGGCAGCACGCGCGGCAGGTCGCCGTGATGCTGCAGGACTCGCACACGGACTTCGACCTCAGCGTGCACGAGGTGGTGCTCCTCGGCCGGGCCCCGCACCACGCCTCCTTCGGGAGGGACACCGCCGAGGACCACCGGATCGCCGACGACGCCATGCGGCGCACCGGGATCGACGACCTCGCCGGGCGCATGGTGGGGACCCTGTCCGGCGGCCAGCGGCAGCGGGTCATGCTCGCACGCGCCCTGACGCAGCAGAGCCCGGTCCTCGTGCTCGACGAGCCGAGCAACCACCTCGACATCAGGCATCAGCTCGAGCTGATGAGCACGGTGCGCGGGCTCGGCCGCACGGTGATCGCCGCGCTCCACGACCTGAATCTCGCGGCGCAGTACTGCGACCGCGTGGTGGTGCTCGACGCCGGGACCGTCGTCGCCGACGGGCCACCGGCCACGACCTTCACCCCGGAGCTGATCCACGCCGTCTTCGGCGTCCGCGCGCGTCTGCTCGAGGACGGGCGCGACCGCGTCCTCGCGTTCCGGCAGCCCCACCCCGACTCCGCCGAGGACCGGGCCGCCCTGGTCCGAGGACCCGTCCACACCGAAAGCGAGATCTCGCCATGACCCGTCACCCCAGGCGCGCGGCCACCACCGGCGCCGTCGCCTCCCTTGCTGCCGCCACCCTGCTCCTGTCCGCCTGCGGGACCGGCGTCACCCCCGCGGCAGGGGACGCGGACAGCGCGGAACCGGTCACGGTGAGCAACTGCGGCCGGGACGTCGTGGTCGACGGCGCGCCGGAGGCCGTGGTGGGGATGCACCCCTCCCAGACCGAGCTGCTGCTGCGCCTGGGCCTGGCCGACCGCCTGGCCGGACAGGCCCAGGCCACCAAGCAGGCGCTGCCCGACGACGTCGCCTCCCTCGCCGCGGACGTCCCGGTGATCGGTGGCGACACACCGCCCGGCCGCGAGGACCTCCTGGCCGTGCAGCCCGACTTCGTCTACTCGCCGACCACCTACGAGTTCACCGCCGAGCAGGGCTTCGCGAGCATCGAGCAGCTCGAGGACGCCGGCGCCGCCGTCTACGTCGCGACCGGCGGATGCGCGGACCGCCGGATGACCGGCGAGGTCACCGACCTCTTCACCGACCTGGAGGACCTCGGCACGATCTTCGGCGTCGAGGACGCCGCCGCCGACCTGATCGCCGAGAGCCAGGCCGACCTGGACGAGATCGCCGCCGCCGTGGCGGACGTCGACAGGCTGCGGGTCGCGCAGGTGTACGTCGACGGGACCTCGCTCTCCGCGATCGGGGCCGGCGTCGAGTACGACATCCTGCGGCTGGCCGGGTCGGACAACGTCTACACACCCGACCAGCCCGCCTTCGCCGACTTCTTCGCCGCCGAGATCACCCCCGAGTCGCTGGCCGCCGAGGCACCCGAGGCACTCGTCTTCTCGGTGTCGGACGCCGAGCACGAGGCCGCGGCCCGCGAGTACCTCACCAGCACGTTCCCCGACATGCCAGCGGTGCGGGAGGACAGGCTGATCGCCATCTCGGCCGCCGACGTGTTCCCCGGCACGCTCGGTAACGTCGCGGCGGTCCGCCAGATCGCGGAGGCGCTCTACCCCCAGGAGCTCTGACCGGTGATCCACCGCAGGCTCCTGCAGCTCGCCGGGGCCGTGCGGGGTGCGATCCTCGCCCTGGCCGCCGTCGGCCTGGTGCTGTCCGCCCTGCACGTGGCCTTCGCCGTCCTCGTCGGCCTGGTCGTCGCGGCGCTCGTTCGTGACGCCGGCGCCGTCGGGGCCGGCGACGTCGGCGGACCGCTGACGGCGCTGGCCGCGGTCGCGCTCGTCCGCGCGGTGGTGATCTGGGCGCGGGAGTCACTGACCACCCGCGTCGGCGTGTCGGTGCGCCTCCGGCTGCGGAGCCGCCTGCTGGACCAGGTCGCCGCGGTCCCCGAGGCCGGACGCCGGGCCGGGCGGACCGCCGCGACGGTGATCGACGGCGTCGACGGGCTGGACGCCTACTACACGCGCTACCTGCCGCAGCTCGTCGTCGTGCTCCTGGTCCCGGCGGCGATCGTCGTCGTCGTGGCGGCGCTCGCACCGGCGGCGGGCGCCGCCCTCGCGATCGCCGCCGCCGTCGCGGTGCTCGCCCCGCGGCTGTGGGACGCCCGCCTGCTGCGCAACGGGCGCGACCGGTGGGACGCCTTCGCGCGGCTCTCCGGCGACTACGTCGAGGCGCTGCAGTCGATCCCGCTGCTGCGCAGCTTCGGCGCCGCTGAGCGGGTCGGGGCGGAGCTCGACGAGCGTGCGGAGAACCTGCGCGCGCGGACCATGTCCCAGCTTCGGATGTCGCTGGTCGAGAGCGCGCTGAGCGGCCTGGCCGTGCACGTCGGTGTGGTCGCCGCGGTGCTCGCCGCCCTCGCCGCGGTGGTCACCGGCAGTGCGACGGCGACCACCGCCGTGCTCGTGCTGATGCTCGCCCGCGAGTGCTTCCGACCGGTGTCGGAGCTCGGCCAGTACTGGCACGCCGGCTACCAGGGGCTCACCGCCGTCGACGGGCTCGACGCTCTCCTGTCCGCCGAGCCGGCGGTGCGCGGAGAGGGTGCGCGTACCGCACCCGCGCCGGACGGGGCGGCGGTGGAGCTCAGCGACGTCACCTACCGGTACCCCGGCACCGGGACGGGGGTGAGCGGGATCGACCTCCGGATCGAGCCGGGGGAGACCGTGGCCGTCCTCGGGCCGTCGGGAGCGGGCAAGAGCACGCTCGCCCGGCTGCTCGAACGCGGCGCCGACCCGGACCAGGGCGCCGTCCGCGTCGACGGGACGGACCTGCGCGACTACACCCTGAGCGCGCTGCGCCGGAGCGTCGTCGTCGTGCCGCAGGACCCCGTGCTGTTCGCCTGGAGCGTGCGCGAGAACCTGCGCCTCTACCGGCCCGACGCCGACGACGCCGAGGTCCGGGCCGCCGCGGCAGCCGCCGACGCCCACGACCTGATCAGCGCCCTGCCCGAGGGCTACGACACGGTGCTCACCGAGGACGGGCAGCAGCTCTCCGGCGGGCAGCGGCAGCGGATCGCGATCGCCCGCGCCCTGCTCGCCCGCGCCCCGGTGCTCGTGCTGGACGAGGTCACCTCGGCGCTCGACGCCGACACCGAACGCCGCGTCGTCGAGGGCATCTTCGACCACGCCACCGAGCGCACGACCATCGTCGTCGCGCACCGGCTCAGCGCGGCCGAACGGTGCACCCGCTGGGTCCGCATCGAACGAGGACGAGTCACCGCGAGCGGTGAAGGACCACCGACGAAGCTCGCCCGAGCGGCAGGAGCACCACGATGACGCCCGTCCTGCGGCTCCTGCCCGTCATCGCCGTCCGCTGGCGGCTGTTCGTCGAGACCGTCGTGTGGAGCATCGTCACGCAGGCCGCCGTGCTGACCGTCGCCCTCGGGCTGGCCCTCGTGGTCGGGCAGGTGGCGGCGGGCGCGCCCGTCTCGCTGCCCGTTGTCACGGTCGTCCTGGTCGCCGTCGCGGTCCTGGCGGCCGCGGCCGCCACCCGGGAGTCCTGGGTCTCCCACGGGCTCGCCTACGCGCTCATCGGCGTCCTGCGCGGCCGGGTCTTCGCGGCGCTCCGGCGGGCGCTGCCGTCCCGGCGGCAGTACCACCGCACGGGCGAGCTCGTGACCACCGTGATGGGGGACATCGAGACGCTCGAATGGCTGTACGCCCACACCGTCGCCCAGACGCTCAGCGCGGCGCTGATCCTGTCGGTCAGTACCGTCGTGTCGGTCGCGATCACCCCGCTGCTCCTGCTGGTCTGGCTGCCGCTGCTCGTCGTCGGCGTGGTCGTGCCCCTGGTCACCGCCCGGCTCGCACGCCGCAACGCCCAGGCGCTGTCGGACGGCGCGGCGCGGGTCCGCTCCGAGCTGCTCGACACGATCCGCGGTATCCGCGAGCTGACCGGCGCCGACGCGCTGGGCGCACAGCTCGGGCGCATCACCGACGACACCCGCGCCCACGGCCGCGTCCAGCAGCGCGAGGCGACCCGGCTCGGCGTCGAGCGTGGTATCGCCGACGCCGTGTTCGCCCTCGCGGCGGTCGGGGCCATCGCCGTCGCCCTGCGGGCGGGCGATGGTATCGAGGCAGCCGCGATCCCGCTCGCGGTCACCGTCGCGGTGGCGGGGCTCGGCCCGGCCGCGCAGATCGCCGAGCTGCTGCGCAACGTGGGCACCCTGCGGGAGTCCGCCGCCCGGATCCTCCGCGCGCTGGACGCCGCCCCCGCTATCGGTCCCGCCGGCGCGGCTCCGGTGGCCGAGCGCCCCGGCGAGGCCGGCCTCGTCCTCGACGGCGTCGGCTTCGCCTACGACGAGACCCGGCCGGTGCTCGACCGGTTCGACCTGCACGTGCGCCCGGGCGAGATCGTCGCGCTGACCGGACCGTCGGGGGCGGGCAAGACGACCGCCGCCAGGCTCGCCCTCCGGCTCTGGGACCCGGACGACGGCAGCATCCGCATCGACGGCGTCGACCTGCGCGCGATGCCGGAGGACCGGCTGCGCGAGCTGGTCGCCGTCGTCCCGCAGTCGTCCCAGCTCCTGCACGGGACCATCCGGAGCAACCTGGTCCTCGGCCGGCCGGACGCCCCGGCAGCAGACGTCCTGCGCGCCGCGAAGGCCGCGGGGCTCGACGATCCTGGCGTCGGTCTGCCGCTCGGGCTGGACACGCCGGTCGGTGAGCACGGCACGGGCCTGTCCGGGGGGCAGCGGGCCCGCGTCGCGATCGCCAGGGCGCTCCTGCGCGAGCCGCGGGTCCTCGTGCTCGACGAGGCGACCGCCTCCCTGGACCACGAGGCGGACACGGCGATCCTCGACCTGCTGAACCGTTCGCGTGACCGTGCGGTCCTGCTCGTCGCGCACCGGCCGGCCACCATCGCGCGGGCCGACCGCCAGGTCGCGCTGCGCGCGTGGTCTTCGGCGGCGCGCGTCTGACCCTTACGTCGGCCGGGCCGCGGCTACGTCAGGCGCGAGCTGGACGGTCAGGCCCGCGATGGTGTTCTCGACGACGAACCGGTAGTACGCCTCGCGTCGGCGGTCGGCGTCGGGGCCGCCCTCGGCGAACGGACGCATGAGCGAGCCGGTGAGCACGGCGACGCCCGGACTCGACGCGCCGGCGGCCTGGAACTCGCTCATCATCGTCGCGTGGTCGCGCGGGCCGTCGACCTCGTGCAGTACTCGGTCGTCGCCGACGGTGATCGTGAGCAGGGCGTTGTTGAGCAGGGCCGCGTAGGCCACACCCGTGCGCTCGCCGAAGCCCGCGCGCTGCAGAGCGGCGACGCCCGCGTCGATGACAGGGATGATCGCCGGGAACGCGGGCCCGTGCATGAGCAGCCACTTGGCGACGCCGGGACACCGCGTCACCAGCGGCCTGATCGACAGGAGCAGGGTGCGGAACCACTCGCGCCACTCCAGGTCGGCAGGCGGCGGGGCGAGGTCGGCCAGGACGCGCTCCACGACGTGCCTGGCGAGCAGGTCCCGGCCGCCGACGTGGTGGTAGACCACCGATGGTGCGACTCCGAGCCGCTTGGCCAGGTCCCGTACGGACCAGCCGAGGAGATGAGACTCCTCGGTCAGCTCCAGGGCGGCGTCCACCACTCGCCGGGCGGTGAGCCCCACGTGGAACGCTCCGGCCGAGTCCTGTGCCACTCGTCTCCTCCTCGCACCTTGTCCGCTACGCGCCATGTCCGCCTCGCACCATGTACAACGTGCGCGCCGCGGGCAAACGACTGCGCACCCCGCAAGCCTGCCGCATCGCCGCGCGCGCTCTGGGCACGGACTTGATTAGAACGCCGTTCTAGATACGATAAGCGTTCTCAATAAGATGCGCCCGCCCTCGGTCCGACGGGCGGGCGAGCCGGATGCCGGGAGGCGAAGTGCGCGAGCAAGTCGATCTGTTCGGGGCGGTGCGGGGCCGGATCGGCGTCATCGTGGCGCTGAGCCTGCTCGGCGCGGTCACGAGCGTGCTCCCGCTGATCGCGGTCGTCGAGCTGGCCCGGACGCTGTGGCCCGCGGCATCGGGCGGCCAGGTGGACACCGGGCGCGCCTGGGCGATCGTCGCGGCCGCCGCCGCGGCCCTCGTCGTGAGCTTCGTGGCGGCCGGCGCCTCCGGCATCGTGAGCCACCTGGCCGACGGCGACCTGCAGCTCGACCTGCGCACCAGGATCGTGCGCCACCTGCGGTCGTTGCCCCTTGGCTGGTTCGACGCACGGTCCTCCGGGGCGGTGCGCAAGGCCGCCGAGAACGACGTCTCGGCGCTGCACCAGCTCGTCGCCCACGCGATCCAGGACCTCGTCACGGCGGTCGCCGTGCCCGTCCTGTCGCTGGTCTACCTGTTCGCCGTCGAGTGGCGCACGGCGCTCGCGTCGGTGCTGCCCGTCGTCGTCACGGTGGTCCTGTACTCCCTGATGATGCGCGGAGGCGCGGAGAAGTACGCCGAGTACGACGCGTCGGTGGTGCGGCTCAACTCCGCCACCGTCGAGTACGTGCACGGGATCTCGGTCGTCAAGGCGTTCGGCCAGGCCGGACGCAGCCACGGGCGGTACCGCGAGGAGACCGCCGGATTCGTGCGTTTCTACGCCGGCTGGATGCGCGAGACCTCTGTCCTCTCGACGGTCATCGAGATGGTCACCTCGCCGGTGGTCGTCCTGGTCTACCTGTGCGGCGTCGGCACGTGGCTCGTCGGGGTCGGGCAGGCGGCGCCCATGGACGTGCTGCCCGCGCTGCTGCTCGGCCTCGGGCTCACCGCGCCGCTGCTGCAGCTCGGCTTCACCGCGCAGTTCATGCGCAACGCGACCAAGGCCCGCGAGTCGCTCACCGCGTTCCTCGGCACCGCGTCCATGGCGCAGCCCGAGGTCCCCGCTTCGCCGGACGGCAGCCGGGTGGACGTGGCCGGCGTGTCGTTCGCCTACGCGGACGGCCACGACGTGCTGCACGACATCGTCGCCTCCTGCGCCCCGGGCACCGTGACGGCCCTGGTCGGCCCGTCCGGGTCCGGCAAGTCGACGCTCGCGCGGCTCGTGCCGCGCTTCTACGACGCGTCCGGCGGTTCGGTGTCGGTCGGCGGAGCCGACGTCCGGCACCTCGTGGCCGCCGAGCTGTACGCGCAGGTCGGCTTCGTGTTCCAGGACGCCCACCTGTTGCGGACCACCGTCCGGGACAACATCCGGCTCACCCGGCCCGACGCTCTCCAGGCCGACGTCGAACGCGTCGCCCGCGCTGCCCAGATCCATGAGCGGGTCCTGCGGCTGCCGCGGGGTTACGACTCCGTGATCGGTGACGACGCGCACCTGTCCGGCGGCGAGGCGCAGCGGCTGACGATCGCCCGCGCCCTGCTCACCGACGCGCCGATCCTCGTGCTCGACGAGGCGACGGCGTTCGCCGACCCGGACTCCGAGGCCGCCATCCAGAAGGCGCTCTCCGCGCTGGCCGCGGAGCGGACCCTGCTCGTGATCGCGCACCGGCTGCACACCATCACCGGCGCGGACCAGCTCCTCGTGCTCGACGGCGGCCGGATCGTCGAGCGCGGGACCCACGCCGAGCTGGCGATGTCGGGCGGCCTGTACCAGGGAATGTGGGAACGCTACGAAGCCGGCCGGACCGCCGCTCCTACCAGCGCGCCGGAGGTGTCGCGATGATCCGCAAGCTCCTCGTCCTGTCCAACGAACCCGGCCGGAAGCTGCTGCGCCGCATGCTCGTCTGGGTGGTGGCCACGGCCGTCCTGCAGGGTGCGGCGTTCGTCGCGCTGGCGCCGTTCCTCGCCGCGCTGCTGGGTGGCGACGCCTCGGCGGCCGGACAGTGGCTGATCGTGCTCACGGGGCTCGGCGTCGCGTATGCGGCGGCCTTCTGGGTGGGTGGCCAGGCGGGCAACGGCGCGGCCACCGAGGTGCTGAGGTCGCTGCTGGACCGCCTGGGGGACCGGCTGGTCGAGCTGCCGGTCGGCTGGTTCGCCGCCGACCGGTCCGGGGAGCTGGCCGACGTCGCCACGCGCGGCATCGTCTTCGCGTCGACCGCGCCGTACGCGATCCTGCGGCCGATCATCACCGCGTTCGTGACGCCCGCGACGGTGCTCGTCGGGGCGCTGCTCATCGACTGGCGCATCGCGCTGACCATGGCGTGCGCCGCCCCGGTGATGTGGTTCGTCTACCGCTGGCTGTCGCGCCGCCTGGCCGAGGCCGACCGGGAGCACGTCACGGCGGTCGCCCACGCCTCCTCGCGGCTCATCGAGCTCGCCCGGGTGCAGCCGGCGCTCCGGGCCGCGGGTGACAACACGATCGCGCAGCGACTGGTCGACGACGCGCTGCGCGACCAGCATGCCGCGAACCGGAGGGTGCACGTCACCGGCGGCGCGGGCATCGGGCTCTTCGGGGGCGTCGTCCAGCTCGCCGTGATCGCGGTGGTGGTCGTCGGGGTGTGGCTCGCGCTGGGCGGCGAGCTCGCGGTCGCGAGCCTCGTGCCGCTGCTCGTGCTCGGCGTGCGGTTCGTCGAACCCATCACGCACTCGGGAGCGCTCGGCGGCGGGATCAGCATCGCGAACAACACGCTCGACCGGGTCCAGGCGATCCTCGACGAGCCGACCCTGCCCGAGCCGACCCTGCCCGAACCGGGCGCGCCTGCCCCGCTGCTCGACCATGCCGTCCGCTTCGACCACGTCACCTTCGGCTACGGCGCCGAACCGGTGCTGCGCGACCTGTCGTTCGAGGCCCCGGCGGGCGCGATGACGGCGGTCGTCGGACCGTCCGGGTCGGGCAAGACCACCATCACCCGCCTCGTGGCGCGGTTCTACGACCCCGAGCGCGGCACGGTGTCCATCGGGGGCGTCCCCCTGACCGAGCTGGGCAGCGACCGGGTGGCCGCCGCCGTCGCGCCGGTCTTCCAGGACGTCTACCTCTTCGACGGCACGATCCTGGACAACATCTGGCTCGGCAGCCCCGGCGCGACGCGGGAGCAGGCGGTCCGCGCGGGCGAGCAGGCGCGGGTCGACGAGATAGCGGCCCGGGTGCCCGGCGGCTGGGACGCACGCGTCGGGGAAGGCGGAACCAACCTCTCCGGCGGGGAACGCCAGCGGGTCTCCATCGCGCGGGCCCTGCTCAAGGACGCGCCGATCGTCCTGCTCGACGAGGCGACCGCGGCACTCGACGTGGGCAACGAGCAGGCGATCGGCGACGCGTTCACCGCCGTCCGCGAGAACCGCACCCTGATCGTGGTCGCCCACCGGCTCCAGACCATCGCCACCGCGGACCGGATCATCATGCTCGACGGCGCCGGCGGGATCGCCGAGCAGGGCACCCACGCCGAGCTCGTCGCCGCCGGTGGGGCGTACGCCAGGTACTGGCACGAGCGCGTCGACGCCGCGGGCTGGCGGCTCACCGGCACCGCCATCGAGACCGCAGCCGCACGCCCCGCCCAGCAACCTGCTCCGTGAACCGCAGCCGCCGTCCAGAACCGAGGAGAACCATGTCCACCATCACCCCACGCCCGACGGCGCCCCGGAGCGTGAGTCTCCGGATGTCCCCGCGCGACCTGATCAGCATCGGTATCTTCGCCGCGCTGTACATCGTCGTCGTGATGGGTATCAGCATGTTCGGCTTCGTCAGCCCGGCCGTGATGCTGGTGGCGCTCGCCGCCGCCATCGTGGCGGGTGGCGTCCCGTTCATGCTGTTCCTGACCCGGGTGAGCCACGCGGGGATGATCACCGTCTTCGCGGTCATCACCTCCGGCGTCCTGCTGCTCTCGGGGCACCCGCCGGTCAGCTTCGTGCTCACCGTCGCCCTGGCCCTGGTGGCCGAGGTGATCGTCCGGGCCGGCGGCTACCGGTCCCGGCGGCTGAGCGTGCTCGCCCACACGGTGTACGCCGCGTGGTTCGTCGGCCCGATGCTGCCGATCTTCTACGCCCCCGACGACTACTACGGCGGACCCTCGATGCGGCAGATGGGCGAGGCGTACACCGAGCAGATGCAGGCCCTGCTGTCGCCGGGCGTGCTCCTGGCGTTCTGCGCCTCCACGGTGGTGTTCGGGTTCCTCGGCGGGGTGCTCGGGGCGCGCCTGCTGCGCAAGCACTTCGAGAAGGCAGGCCTGGCGTGACCCGGCACGTGGCATGAGCACGAAGGAAGCGGTGGCCGTCGTCCCGACCATGGCCGGGGTCGGGCGGCCGGCGCGGCTCGACCCACGGACCAAGTCGCTCCTGGTCCTGGTGACCAGCTTGGTGGTGATGGCTCCCGGCGGGCAGTCGTTCGTCCCGGCAGCCCTGGCCCTGGGCGTCCTGCTGGCGGCATGGGAGGGCGCGTCGCGGCGCGCCCTCCTCCTGCCGCTGGCCGCCGGCGCGCTGGCCGCTGCCGCCTACCTGCTCCCCGTCGCGGCGCCGTACCCGGTCGTCGGCGTGGTCGCGGTCGCGGCGACGTACTTCCTGCGGTTCACCGCGATCGCCGGCGTCGCCCTGCATCTTCTGGCGACGACGTCGCCCACCGAGCTGACGGCGGCGCTCCGGGCGGCGCGCGTACCGCGTGCGGTCACGGTCCCGGCCGCGGTCATGCTCCGGTTCTTCCCGGTGATCGTCACCGAGGCGCGTGCCGTGCACGACGCCATGCGCCTGCGGGGCATCGGCGGCTGGGCGGGGCTGCTGCGTCACCCGGTGCTGGCCGTGGAGCGCTTCACCGTCCCGCTGATCGCGTCGAGCCTGCGGGTCGGCGAGGACCTCGCGGCCTCCGCGCTGCTGCGCGGGCTGGGTTCCGCCGTCCGCCCGACGGCGATGGACCCGCCCCGCTTCGGCCGGGCCGACGCCGGGTGCGCGCTCGTCGTCGTGCTGCTCGCGGCGGCGACGAGCTGGGTGCGGTCGTCATGATCGCCATCGACGACGTCCGGTGGACCTACGCCGGCGCGACCACCCCGAGCCTGGACGGCTTCACGCTGCACGTGCGGCCGGGCGAGACGGTGGTGCTGTGCGGAGCGAGCGGCTCGGGCAAGAGCACCGCCCTGCGGCTGATGAACGGGCTCGTCCCGCACTTCCACGACGGCGTCCTCACGGGCACGGTGCACGTGGCCGGGCTGCCGGTGGCGGACACCCCGCTGGAACAGCTCGGGCGGCGCACCGGGACCGTGCTCCAGCATCCGCGGCGGCAGTTCTTCACCGACCAGGTGGTGCCGGAGGTCGCCTTCGCCCTGGAGAACTTCGGCGAGGACCCGGCACGCATCCGCGACCGGGTCGCGGCCGTCCGCGCGGAGCACCACCTCGCGGAGCTGGCCGGCCGGCCGCTCGGAGTGCTCTCCGGCGGGCAGCAGCAACGGGTCGCGTGCGCCGCCGCCGTCGCGCACGAGCCCGCTCTCGTCCTCTTCGACGAGCCCACCTCCAACCTCTCGCCCGACGCGACGCGGCGCCTGGTGGAGACCCTGCGCGGGCTGCGTGAGGCCGGCACGACGGTGGTGATCGCCGAGCACCGCCTGCATCTCGTGCGCGAGATCGCCGACCGGGTGGTCGTCCTGCGCGACGGCCGCGTCCACGCGGACTGGACCGCCGCCGAGCTCTCCCGGCTCGACGACGCGACCCTCGAGGCGGAGGGCCTGCGCGGCGCCCGGGCGACCCAGGCACGCGTCCTGCCCGCGGTGCGCGCGAGCGGCGCGAGCATCGTCCGGCGATCGGACGCGGCCACGGGTCCGGTGGGGGAGGAGAATCCGGGCCTGACCCTGGAGAACGTCCGGTGCGGGTTCCGCGGTCGGGTGGTGCTGGACGTCGAGCGCGCCCACCTGGCCGCAGGCACCGTCACCGCCGTCCGCGGGCCCAACGGCGCGGGCAAGACCACCCTCGCCCGCGTCGTCGCGGGGCTGCAACGGCATCAGGGTGTCGTCCGGCTCGACGGCCGGCCGCTCAGCCGGGCACGACGCCAGCGGTCGACCAGCATCGTCATGCAGGACGTGCAGCGGCAGCTGTTCACCGACTCCGTCACGGCGGAGGTGCGCCTGGACCCACTGGCGGACGCCGGGTCGGCAGGTCGTGCGCAGGCCCTGCTCCGCGACCTCGGCCTGGAGACGCTCGGGGAGCGCCACCCGTTGGCGCTCTCCGGCGGCCAGCAGCAGCGGCTGGTCGTCGCAACGGCTCGCCTGGCGCGGCGGCCGGTCGTCGTCCTCGACGAGCCGAGCTCCGGCGTCGACCGACGGCACCTCGCCTCGATCACCCGCGTGATCCGGGAGATCGCCGATGACGGCGCCGTGGTGCTGCTGGTCAGCCACGACGAGGAGCTGATCGGCCTCGCCGCGGATCACGAGCTCGTGCTGGGGGCACCGGAAGGGGCGGCGACCCGATGACCCACGGGAGCGCTCGCCCGCGACAGCCACGGCCGGGGCTGCGGCCGGGGCAGGGTCAGGACTCGCCCCGCAGGATCCCGCGGCGGTGCAGCACCACGGTCGCCGTCGTGCCGACGGCGCCGATCGCGACGCACAGGGCGGCCGGCAGCCAGGGCAGCCGCCCGTCGGCGACGCCGGCGGCCCAGCCCAGGGCCGCGTTGGCCACCGCGGCGGCGGTCCCGGAAGCCAGGTAGAACACGCCGAAGTAGGTTCCCTCCAGCCCGTTCCGGCCGAACCCCGAGACCAGCTCGTAGACGAACGGCTTCGCGATCATCAGGCCAGCGGCCAGGAGAGCCGTGGTCACCAGGACGGGCACGAGCCGCCATGCCGTCTCCCAGGGCGAGGCGGGCGCCCCTGGGGAAGGGCTCAGGGCGGCCCCGAGTGCCGTGGCGCCGAACCCGCCGCCCAGCAGGGCGATCCCCACGGCGATCGACCGCCCGCGTGCCCGTCGCTGCTGCAGCGCCGTCGTGACCGGGATCTGGAACACGAGCGTCAGCACCGTCGAGACGAGGAAGAGCACGGCGATGGACGACGGCGAACCGGTCTGCCGTTGCGCCTCCCACGGCAGCACGAGGTAGAGCTGGCTCTCGAGCGCGAACATGCCGGAGGTCGCCGCCGTGAACGCGAGGAACCGCCGGTCGGCGAAGACCTCGCGCCAGTCCGCCCACACGCTCGTGCTCGCGGGCCGCACGCGACGGACCGGCAGCACGACGACCTGCCACACCGTGAGCGCCGCGAAGATCGCCGCAGCGGCGACCGCCGACACCCGGAACCCGGCCAGCAGCAGCACGCTGCCCAGCAGGGGGCCTGCCAGCGCTCCGGCGTTGGCGAACAGGGTGAACAGCGCGAAGGCCTCCGCCCGGCGTCCCGCCGCCTCGACCGCGATGTACGCGCGCGCCGCGGGACCGAACAGCGCACCGGCGACGCCCGTGAGGACGGCGGCGACCAGCACGACGGGGAACGTCTCGCCGAGCGCGAAGAGCGCGAACCCCACCGTGCGCAGCGTGCATCCCGCGATGATCGCGCCACGGGCCCCGAACCGGTCCGAGACGGAGCCGCCCAGCAGGTACAGCCCCTGCTGACTGAGCGTGCGGACGCCGAGCACGACGCCGACGAGGGTCGCCGACATCCCCAGGTCGCCCAGGTGCGCGGTCAGGAACGGGATCAGCAGGTAGAAGCCGATGCTCACGCCGAGCGTGTTGAGCAGGAGGACCTGGACGGCTACGGGGAAGCTGCGGGTCAGCCGCCAGAGGCTCACGGAGCCGCGGGTACGTCGAATCTCGCCGTGGCCGTCAGCAGGCCGCTGACGTCCCCCCGCACCTCGGAGGCAGCAGCCCCACGGGTGAACACGACGGCCGGACCCGGCGCCGTCCGGCCGACGGCGGTTCCGCCGATACGCGCGGCGCCGTCCTCGACCTGGAGCCAGGTCCCTTCGCGCAGGCCGAGCACCGTCACGTCGTTGACCTCGAGGAACTCGGTCAGGCGCTGCTCGCGGGTCTCGCCGGCATGGGTGCTGGCGGGGTCCGCGTCGACGAAGTGCGCGTTGAGCTGGAACGGCACCAGGCCCAGTGCGTCGAACGACGCCGGCTGGGTGATCGGCATGTCGTTCGTCGTGCGGATGGTCGGGCTCGCGACGGCCGTCCCGGCGCTCGCGCCCAGGTAGGGCAGCCCTTCGCGGACGCGCGTCGCGAGCGGGCCGAGCAGGCCGAGGCGTTGCAGCGTGTCCAGCAGGCGGAAGGTGTTCCCGCCGCCGACGAACACGGCCGCGGCCTGCTCGACGGCGGCCCGGGGGTCGGCGGCGGCGTGCAGCCCGCTCACCCGGACGCCACGGGGTGCGAGGACCGCCGCGACCTTCGCGGTGTAGGCGTCGTGGTCGGCCAGCGCGTAGGGGACGAACGTGACGGTCGCGCCTTCGAGGAAGCCGAGGACGGTGTCGAGGGCGTGCTCCAGATAGCCACTGCCGTGATTGGTGGAGTTGGACAGGAGCAGCAGCCGCATCGTTCCTACTTTCTGACGAGGGGAACCGCAGGGACCGTATCAGAAGTGCGAATCGTTCTCATCAACGCTCTGTCGGCACCCCGTGCACCGGCCCCAGAGCTCGACGCGGGGCTCGATGTCGCTGAAGCCCTGCCGTGCCGCGACGGCGCGGAACCAGGGGGCGAGATCGACGGCCGGAACGGTGGCCGCCGTGCCGCATCCCCGGCAGACGAGGTACGGTCCGGCCGCCTTCGAGGGGCGCAGGCGGTAGGCCTGTCCGGTCGTCGGCAGGTGGACGACCTCGACCGACCCGGACTCCGCCAGTGCCGTCAGCGTCCGGTACACGGTCGACAGGCTCACTCGCTGCTTCCGGTCCGCCAGGGCGAGATGGATCGCGTTCGCCGTGCGGAACCGGTCGCTCATCGTCAGCTCTCGCTCGACCAGCGAGCGTGGCGAGGATCGGCGGGTGCGCGCCGGCTCGCTCATCGCGCCGCGACGCTCGGTGTGCCGAGGGGCGCGCGAGGCCTCGTCGCACAAATGGTTCGCATCCTGCGTAGTGAACCAGGGATGAGAACGGTTCTCAATACCGGGCGACGATCGCCCGCACCCCGCCGACCCCTCCGTCGGGACCCGGTGCGGGTGAACTTGCGCAACCCCCTCTTGATAATCATTCTCACTACTGCTTCACTCCTCGCGTGCATGAGAATCGTTCTCATTTGTCCGGGTTCGGGCGTGCACCGAGATGGAGGAACACGATGATGATCGAGCGAAAGAGCGGGCGCCGGATCGCGACCGTGCTGGTCACGATGGGTGCGACCGCTGCGATGGCGGGGGCCCTTGCGGCACCGGCGGCCGCTGCCGACCGGACCTCTGGTCATTTCGACGTCGCCGCCGAGGTCGAGTGCGACGCGTTCGGCGGGGTGACCGACGTCGCGGTGCACGTGCACGAGCACGTCGGTGGCACCGAGGTGGAGCTGCCCGCGGGCGACTGGCTGACCTTCACCAGCACGACCGGCCCCGAGGTCGGCTTCACGGTCGAGCCCGGTGCCTCGTGCGGCGGCCTTGATGTCCGGTTCGAGCCGAACGTGCTCGCCGGTTCGAGCACGGGCGGGCGGGTCTCGGGGACGGGCGCCGCCGGCAGCTTCACGGCCACCAAGACGGCCGCCTCGGGCGCTCTGGTGCTGGACGGTTCCGGCCACGAGGACCTCGCGTGGTCCTTCAGCCGCACCGGTACCTACCGGCTGTCGTTCGACGTGAGCGTCAACGGCGGTGCGCCCGTGCTGTCCGAGACGGTTCCGCTCAAGCGCTCCTGACCTGGGCGGGGAGGGCGGCCGTACCGCCCTCCCCGCGCTACCCGGGCCTTGCTGGACAGGTCCGCACCCAGACAGCCCCACCGAGAGGAACGCCCTTCGTGGTCAGAACGTCCGTACCGGGTCGCCGTGCCGCTGCTGCCGCGCTCGCCGTAGGGCTCGTCGCGGTAGGTATGCCTGTCGCGGCATCCGCCACGGCATGGTCGGCGATGGCCGGCACCGAAGGCGAACCGCCCGCCCGCACCGTCCTCGACGAGGGCAACGCGTTCGTGAACGCCCTGCTCGTGGACGGCGAGCCGGTGATCGACGTCGGCTGGTCCGCCGAGGCCGGCCCCACCACGATCTCCGACCGGTACGCCCCCGACCACGTGGTCGTCTCGGTGCCGCGGCCCATCGCGCTCACGACCCCGGACGACCCCGGCCTGGCGCCGCTCGGCCCGCCGGGCACGCCGCTGTGGGCAACGAGCCAGGACTTCCCGACGCTCGACTACACGGGGACCGACGTCGTGCCGCGCCTGAACAACTACGGCCTGCCGCGCGACCAGGTCGCCCGGAACGGCGTCGCCTGGGAGATCACCGGGGTGCGCGGGGGCGGGCTGGTCACGATCGGCGGCCCCGTCCCGATGCCGGACGTGCCCATGAGCCGCGTCTGGTACGCCGGGTACGGGCTGCGCTCCGACGTCACCTGGACGCCGAGCACGACGAGCATCTCGCCCCCGCAGGCCCAGGGCTGGCTGTTCTCGGAGCTGGGCCTGCACTGCCTGGACCTGCGGGTCTCGGTGACGGGTGCGGACGGACGGGTTCGGACCTCGCCGACGGTGACGGTGCGCGTGGCCGTCGGGAACGTGCCCGACGCCGCGACCGCCGAGTGCGGCGCGCCCGTCGACCCCGACCTCCCGGTGCTCCCGCCCGACGACCCCAGTGACCCGGGCGATCCCGACCCCGGCGCGCCGGACCCCGACGACCTGACCGACCCGCGGAACAACGTGCTGCTGCCCGCCACGCACTCCGACCTGTCCCTGCGCCCCGGCGCCGACGACCTGCGCCTGCTGGTGCGCGAGTCCCACGGCAGCACGCTCAGGTGGTACGACCCGGCGACCCTCGTGGTCCACGTGCCCGACGCCGCACGGGTCACCGTGCCCGAGCCCACGGCGTCCGCCGACTCGACGTTCCTCGCTCCGGCGGGCTCGGTGATCCACCGGCTGCCCAAGGTGCCGAAGCCCGGCCTGCCGTGGCTCGGCGTCTCCTCCGAGACGTTCGGCGCACAGGACTACGAGAGCCTGCCGATGCTGCGGCTGGAGAGCGTGACCGGCGCGGACGGCGGACCGCCGCCCGGCGAGTTCTTCCTCGGTGCCGACGAGGACCACGTCCGCTCCGGGGCGGCCCCCTGGTTCTCGACGCGGCAGGGTCTGCCCCAGGCTCACCCGGCGCTCGCGCCCGCACTGGCCCACCAGCACCTGAGCTGGGATTTCACCGCCCCCGGCACGTACTGCGTGCGGCTCACGTCCACGGCGGCGGCCGCCGAGGGCGGCGCGCGTGACGACGACGCCGTGCTCACCTTCGTGGTCGGCGGCTCGGCCTACGACCCGACGTCGGCGCCCACCTGCATGCAGCGCGACGCCGACCGGGCGCGCAGCCACGACGACACCCCCGAGCAGGCGGTTCCCGGCGAGGTGACGCGGGTTCCCGCCCCGGAGGCGCGGGGGCGGGCGTCCTTCGCGGCGCTCGCACCGCGCCTGGCGGACGGCGACCTGCGTGCCGACCTGGTGACCGGAGACCTGCGCGGGCACGGCGTGCGCCACGACCCGGCGGACGTGGTGCTCGCGACGGGTACCACCTCGCGCGGCCTGCACGTCGAGCGTCTGCTCGAGAACTGGCGCGACGCCGAGCAGGAGTACGTGGACGGGTACCAGCTCGGGCCGGGTTCGGGCCTGCTCAACGCTGTCGACCTCGACCTGGCGCACCTGGACCGCAGCGCGTGGCGCGGGGACCTGACCTGGACGCTCGACCGGGCGACGGGACCCGGCGGTTTCCTCGTGGTCGACGACCAGCAGGCCCTCGTGGCCGGGCACAAGGGGGCGCTGCTCTCCACGGTTCCCGGCTACGAGGCATCGGGCTCGACGGTCGGCCCGGGCGGGCTGCACCTGTTGCGGTGGGTCTTCACGGCGCCCGGCCGGTACTGCGTGACGACCACGCTCGCGGGCACCATGGCCGACGGTGGCGCCGTGGCGGCGACCACGACGCTGACCGTCGCGGCGGGCGTCGACCCGGCGAGGGTCGAGCCGTGCCCGCCCGGCGGCGAACCGGGCCCTGGCGACCCCGGCGGTCCAGGCGGCCCTGGCGACCCTGGCGATCCGAGCGGGTGGCCCGTCACGGACCGCACGGTCCTGCGCAGCGGTCACGTCGACCTCCTGGCCCGCATCACCGGAGCCGGCCTCACCACGGTGGTGCGCGACGACGCGGCTGTCCCGCCCGAGGAGCACGACCCGTCCGAGGTCGCGTTCGCGGTGCCGGACGGCGCGGGCGTCGTCGTACCCGACGACGAGCGGTACGCCTTCCTCGGCGACCCCGGCGACCGGATCTGGGTGCTGCCGGAGAGCCCTACCCCGGACCTCGTCTGGCCGGGCTGGAACCTCGACGTGGCGGACGGCGCCACGGCGGACGCCGTCCGCTGGCGGCTGCTCTCCGTCGACGGCCCCGGCGAGTTCGTGCTCTTCGACTCCGGCGGTGGCGGCTTCGGTGCGCCCCGCGTGCTGCTCGGTTCGGGCGCGGACCGGCTCGACTATGCGCAGCACGCGCACGGGTCCTGGGCGTTCGACGCCGCCGGGGTGTACTGCCTCGACGTGTCGCAGACGGCTCTCGACGGGGGTGCTCCGGCTACCGCGACCGCCACGACGGCCGACACGATCGCCGACACCATGACCGACAGGGCGACCCTGCTCTTCGCCGTCGGCGTGGACGCCCGGCGCGTGACGGAGGAGCACTGCGGCCTCACCGCCGAGGAGTTCGACGCCGGTCCGGGCGACCCCGGGCCGAGTCCCAGCCCGAGTCCAAGCCCCAGCCAGGACCGTCCAGGCGGGGACGACGGCCCGGCGTCCCCGCCCAATACCTCGCCGGTCGGGAACGACGGAACACGCCCGACCGGCGAGGCGCCGGACGGCGGGCGCCTCGCGGCGACCGGGTTCGGCGCAGGCGCGGTCGCGCTGCTCGCGGTGGCCCTGGTCGGAGCCGGCCTCGTGCTGGTCGGGCTCCGGCGCTGGTCGCGAGCGCGGCACCGCCCGCTCGCCGGGTGAAATGCCACATTCGTTCTTGATAACCATTCTCAGTGCTGGTTCACTTCGACCCGTGACTGAGAATCGTTCTCACAAAATCGGAGCCCTGGCGGCAGCCGCCGCGCTGCTCAGCGCGCTGGTCGTGCCGGCGCTCGGCCCGGCGGCGCTCGCCGCGGGGCCGGCGTCCGCCGCGGTGCCCGACCGCCAGTTCGTCCTCGACCGTGGGCACGTCGACGGTTTCGAGACGACGTACGACGCCGGTACCGGCAAGCTCGTGCTGTCGGTCCGGGACGACACGCGGATCTACGACGGCGGGCCCGTCTTCCGGGCCCCCGGGTCGACGACGTTCGCCTACGAGGACGGGCAGAGCCAGGTCACGCTTCCGGCCGCCGAGGGCGGCTGGGCCTTCCTCGGCGAGTACGGCGGAGCCACGGCATGGCTCGGCTCGCAGACGGGCGAGGACCAGGCGTACAGCCCCTGGGTCGGCTGGAGCACCGAGCGGCTCCTGGACTCGCTGGCCGGGACCGGGATCACTCCCGCCGCTGGCCAGCCGGTGTCGCTCGACGTCGCCGTCGACGGGCCGGGCGACGTGTTCACCTTCCAGAACGACTCGTTCGGCCAGCCGGTCAACCGGTACGTGGACACGACGACGTCGGACGGCGGGACCATCCCCGTGGCGGCGAACGCGCACGTGCACACCAACTGGGTATTCACCGCAGAGGGTGACTACACGCTCACCGTGACGCCGTCGCTCGCGACGTCGGACGGGGCGACGGTGACCGGGGACGCCGCGACCTACCACGTGCGGGTCGGCGAGCGGCCGGAGCCGACGCCCACCCCGACGCCCACGCCAACACCCACACCCACGCCCAGCGCGACCCCCACGCCGACGCCCAGCCCGACGCCGACCCCCACACCGACGTCGAAGCCCACGCCGAAGCCCACGCCGAGCCCGACGCCGACCGGCCCGGGCACCGCCCCGGCACCGGACCAGGACCGCCGGTTCGTGCTGGACCACGGGCATGCCGACGCGTTCGAGACCAGGTACGACGCCGCAAGCGGGCGCCTGGCCCTGTCGGTCAAGGACGACACCCGCATCCACGCCGACCGCACCGTCCACCGCTCGCCGTCGAAGGTGACGCTGGCCTACGAGGACCCACGCGGCCAGGTGGAGCTGCCCGAGGCGACGGGCGCCTGGGCGTTCCTCGGCGAGCACGGCGGCAGGACCGCCTGGCTCGGTTCCCAGACGGGCGGCGACCAGGAGTACCTGCCGTGGGCCGGCTGGAGCACCGAACGGCTGCTTCCGTCGCTCGCGGGAACGGGGATCACGCCCGCCGCGGGCAGCCCCGTGTCCCTGGTCGTGAAGGTCACGGGCCCTGGTGACGTGTTCACGTTCCAGAACGACTCGTTCGGCCGGCCGGTCAACCGGTACATCGACACCAGGAGGTCCGACGGCGGGAAGATCCCCGTGGCCGCGAACGCGCACGTGCACACCAACTGGGTGTTCACCGCGGCGGGCGACTACCACCTGAAGGTGACGCCGCGCCTGCGGACGTCCGACGGCCGCACGATCACCGGGCCCACCGTCGACTACCACTTCCGCGCGGGGGCGGAGCAGGCCGACGACCCGGACGGCGACGGCCCGGACAAGAACCCGGGCAAGAACCCGAGCACCGGTCCGGACGACGACCCGGGCACGGATCCGGACAAGGGCCCGAGCGACGACAGCGACCCGAGCCACGACCCGGGAGCCGGCCGAACCGGTCAGGACGGTCCGCAGTGCGTCGCCCAGCCGGTCACCAGCGAGGTACGTATCCCCGAGGTGGGCGGCATCTCCTCCGGTCACTTCGACTTCGGTTCGATGGTGGAGGACGGCGACCTCGTCGCCCGCGTGAAGGACGACCGCGAGCAGCCCTCGTCCTGGGTCGACCCGGCGTCGCTCACCTTCCGGCTGGGCGAGGCGGCCGAGGACAAGGTCCCGGCGGGCAGCGAGTTCGCGTTCCTGGGCACGGCCGGCTCGACCATCTGGTCGGTCGGTCAGGTCCAGGAGTCGGGCGTGCCGTGGATCGGCTGGAACACGCAGCACCCGACCCTGATCGAGGCAGCGGACGGACCCGTCACCTTCACGCTCGACGGCGTCGACGGGCCCGGCGAGCTCGGGGTGTACGCGACGGGCACGTTCGGGGGAGTAGGCCCCAAGAGCTTCGGCACCCTGCGGGGGTTCCCGAGGTCCATGTCCGTTCCGCTCAACCAGCACGTGCACGCCAACTGGGCGTTCACGAAGCCCGGCGTCTACTCGGTGACCCTGACGCAGTCGGTCCCGCTCAAGAGCGGCGGCACGGCCTCGGACACGGCGACGCTGAAGTTCTCCGTCGGCGACACCGCGGGGACCACCACGAGGACGACATACGTGGGGCGGACGGCGTCGGGCGAGGAGTGCGAGCTCAGCGCGGCGCAGCGCGCCGCACTGGCGAGCACCGGGGCGAGCGTGCTCCAGCCGCTCGCGACGGCCGGTCTCCTGGTGCTTCTCGGTGTGGCGCTCCTCGTCGTCGCGCGGCGGCGTCGCCTGGCATGACCACGACCTCACGCAGGCGGGCCGCCGCGGTCGGCATGATCGCGGCGGGCTCGCTGGTCCTCGCCGGCTGCGCGGGTGACACCGGTGCGGCAGACGACGGCCGGCTCCACGTGGTGACCACCACCGCGATCCTTGCCGACCTGGTGCGCAACGTGGCCGGCGACGGCGTCGAGGTCACCTCGATCGTGCCGCCCACCGGCGACCCGCACTCCTACGACCCGACGCTGCGGGACGTGCGCGACGTCGTCTACGCCGACGTGGCCTTCAGCAACTATCTGCTGCTGGAGGACCACTCGGTGGTCACGACGCTCGACGCGAACCTGCCGGACGGTGCCCCGAATATCTCCCTGGCGGAGTCGGCCACGAAGTACGCCGCCGAGGTGATCCCGCTGGTCGAGAACGTCAACCTGGACACCATCTGGCTCGGCCTGCGGGTCAGCGGGACGGGCGCGGAGCACGGAGCGACACGCGCGTCGGAGGCGCGGCTCCGGGTGACGCGCGTGGAGGGGCCGGGGCGGCTGGCGGGATACCTGACCGAGACGTTCGGCCAGCCGCGGGTCTACTTCGACTCCGGTGACGGGTTCGACGCCACGGACGGGTACACGCGCGACACCGCGACCCTCCCCACGGACGCGCATACGCACATGAGCTGGGCGTTCACCGAACCGGGCGTCTACCGCGTCGCGCTGGGGTCCGACCTGGTGGTCGAGCCCGGCGGGAACCCGGTGCCGCTGGCGGAGACGACCGTGACCTTCGCCGTCGGGGTGGACCCGTACTCGGTACCCGGCATGGCGGGCGCTCGGGTGCTCGACGGCGGCCATGCGGACGTCACGGTGGACCTCGACGACGGTGCCATCGTGCTGCAGGCCGACCCGCCGGCGGGCGAGGAACCCGCGGCTGGCTCGGACGAGGGCCCGGACGAGCACGACCCGCGGCACGCCCACGTCGAGAGGCTCGACCCGGCCGACACGGTGGTCTCGGTGCCGAACAAGGCACTCGCCCCGGTGCCCGCCCAGCCTGGGTTCGGGTTCCTGGGCAGGCCGGGGGAGCAGATCTACCTGTTGCCGCAGGCCGTGCTGGGCAAGCACGTGCACGGTGAGATCGACCCCCACCTGTGGCAGGACGTCCGGAACGCCCAGGCCTACGTGGAGGTCATCCGGGACACCCTGGCCGCGGCCGCACCGGACCAGGCGGACCAGTTCCGCGCGAACGCCGAGACCTACCTGGCCGAGCTGCGGGAGACCGACGCGTACGTCGAGCGCACCATCGCGCAGATCCCGCGCTCCCGCAGGCACCTGGTGACCACGCACGACGCGTTCGCCTACCTCGGCAGGGCCTACGACGTCGACATCGCCGGCTTCGTCACGCCGAACCCCGCCGCCGAACCCAGCGTGACCGACCGGATCAAGCTCACCCGGACGGTCCAGGCCCTGGACGTCCCGGCGGTGTTCCTGGAGCCCAACCTCGCGGCCCGGTCCACCGTGCTCACCGAGGTGGCGCAGGAGAACGACCTACGGGTCTGCGAGATCTACTCCGACGCGTTCGACGACCGCGTCACGACCTACGTCGAGCTGATGCGCGCCAACGCGGACAGCCTCCGGCGGTGCCTGAGATGAAGAAGGAGCACCCATGACATCCCGAACCGCGCGGAGCCGCACGGCGACCGCGTGCACGGCCCTGCTGCTCGGTGCGGCCCTGGCCACGGGCGCCGCGCCGGCCGCCCTGGCGGACGCCCCGGACGACGCCGGTCTTCAGCAGACGGTCGAGCCGGACGAGGAAGTGGTCACCGCTGACGAGGTGGTGACCGACGGGCACGTCGACGTCGGGCCACGGTTCCTCGACGGCGAGTGGACGATGCTCGCGCGCGACGACCGCGAGGTCCCGTCCGTCTGGCGCGACCCCGAGCGCACGGTCCTGCACCTCGGCGACGAGGCGGTACTGCCGGCACCCGACGGCCCGGACTACGAGTTCCTCGGCGTCGAACCGGGCACCCCGCTGCACGTGGTGCCGCAGACGCAGGCGCCCGACGTCGTCTGGCTGGGCTGGAACACCCAGGACCCCGAGGTCGTGGACGCGATCGAGCAGGGGGCGACGCTGCGGCTCGACGGCGTGGACGGCCCCGGCGACGTGTTCGTGTTCCTGCAGGAGGGCGTCACCGGACCGCCCAACGTGCTGTGGAACTCCGGCGAACCCCTCCCGCAGGAGCTCTGGATGGAGGTCAACACCCACGTCCACGCCAACTGGGTCTTCACCGAGCCGGGCACCTACCGGCTCGACGTCACGATGCTCGCCGACCTGACCGACGGGACCCGGGCCGAGGACACGAGCACCCTCGTGTTCGCCGTCGGCGAGGACACCGATCCGGCGGAGGCGCTCGCGGCGGTGGCCGGCGACGCCGACCCCGCGGCGGACGAGCCGAGCGCGGGCGGATCGCCGGACGCCGCGCCGTCGTCCGACACGGACGCGGGGGTGCCGGACGTGCCGGGGGCGAGCGCGCCCTCGGACGACGCCGGCCTCGCGACGCCGGTCCGGTGGGCCGCGGCGGCCGGGCTGGTGCTGCTCCTGGTCCTGATCGCTCGCCTGGTGCGTGCCCGCAGGGCGCGGGCCGCCGCCGACCAGGACGCGGGGGACGAGACATGACGGCGACGGTCGCGGGCGACGCGACGTCGGTCGCGCCGGCGTCCGCCGCGGTGCTGGAGGTGCGGGACCTGGCGGTCGCGCTCGGCGGTCGGCCCGTGCTGGAGGACGTCCGGCTCGAGGTCGCCGAGGGTGAGCTGCTCGGCCTGGTCGGCCCGAACGGTGCGGGCAAGACGACGCTGCTGCGGGCCGTGCTGGGACTGGTGCCGTCGTCCGGCCGGATCAGCGTCGCGGGCGAGGACGTTCGCCCGGGCCGGGCACGCGTCCGGTCGGCGCGTGGTCGGTCGGCCCGCGCGACCCGGTCGATCGGCTACGTGCCGCAGCGGCACGAGTTCGCCTGGGACTTTCCCGTCACCGTCGAGGAGGCGGTGCTGACCGGGCGGGTCGCGCGGATCGGCTGGCTGCGCGGCGCCGGTACCGACGACTACCGGGCGGTCCGTCGTGCGCTGGAGCGCGTGGAGATGACGCACCTGCGGACCCGGCCGGTCGGCGAGCTCTCGGGCGGGCAGCGGCAACGGGTCCTGGTGGCCCGGGCCCTCGCACTCGACCCGCGGATCCTCCTGCTGGACGAGCCGTTCACCGGCCTGGACGTGCCGACGCAGGAACACCTGACCGAGCTGTTCCGCGAGCTCGCGGACGAGGAACGAGCAGTGATCATGACGAACCACGACCTGGTGGGCGCGGTCCACGCGTGCGACCGGCTGTGCCTGCTGAACCGGACGGTGGTCGCGTCGGGCACGCCGGCCGAGCTGGCCGGGCCCGAGCCGTGGATGGCGGCGTTCGGCGTCTCGGCCGGGTCACCGCTGCTCACGGCCATCGCGCAGGTCGCGCAGGGCCGGCCGGACGGCTCGCCTGCACCGGTGCCGGACGGGGGTGGCCGCGCGTGATCTCGCCGGTCGACTTCGTGGGTGACCTGCTCAACCCCGACCTCGCGTTCCTGCCCAAGGCGCTGCTCATGGCGGTGCTCTCCAGCGTGGTGTGCGGCGTCGTCGGCACCCATGTGGTGCTGCGGGGCATGGCCTTCATCGGCGACGCCGTGGCGCACGCCGTGTTCCCCGGCCTCGCGATCGCCTTCGTGCTGCAGGGTTCGCTCGTGCTCGGCGGCGCCGTCGCGGGCATCACGACGGCGCTGCTCGTCGCGCTGTTCGCGCAGAACCGCCGGCTGCGCGAGGACTCGGTGATCGGCGTCTTCTTCGTCGCCGCGTTCGCACTCGGGATAGTGATCATCTCGGCCGCACCGGGGTACGCGGGGTCGCTGCAGGACTTCCTGTTCGGGTCCATCGTCGGCATCCCGGACGAGAACGTGCTCATCGCGCTGGTGGTCGGGCTGGTGCTGATGGCGGTGCTGTTCGCGTTCCACAAGGAGCTGGTCGCCGTCAGTCTCGACCGCGAGACGGCGCGCGCCCTCGGGCTGCCCGTGCTCCGGCTCGACCTGCTGCTCTACGTCGTGGTCGCTGCCGCCATCGTGATCTCGGTGCAGACCATCGGCAACGTGCTGGTCCTGGCGCTGCTGGTCACGCCGGCCGCCGCGGCCCGGCTCCTGACCGACCGGCTCGGCCCCATGATGCTGCTCGGCCCGACCATCGGCGGGGGATCGGCGCTGGTCGGCCTGTACCTGTCGTGGAGCCTCGACCTGCCGGTGGGCGGCACGATAGTGCTCGTCGCGACGGCGTTGTTCCTGCTGGCCTGGCTGCTAGCCCCCCGACACGGAGTACTCACCCGCCCCGAGCCCCGTTGAGTGCTGGGTATTTGCGCCTTCCGGCCGCCCTGGAGCGCAAAAACCCAGCACTCAACGAGGCTCGGGTGAGTTGTTCGCGATGATCTCGTCGAGCTTGGCCTTGAGGGTCCTGGCGGCCTGGAGAAGGCGGCGCGCCGACTCGTCGAGCGTCGGGCCGGTCTCGTGGCTGGTGGTGTCGGCGCGGTGCCGCAGGTCCTCGCACTCCACGCCCAGCGGGTGCCGTCCCGGGGCGGCCAGGATGACGGGCATCAGGGCCGCCATGCGGAGCGAGGCCCGCAGGATCTTGATGCTCCGGGCGGTCGGCTCGGCGGTCAGCTCCTCGATCGCCTCGCCCAGCCCGTCCGACGTCGCGCGCAGCCCCATCAGGACGTCTCCCTGGCGGGCCTTCGCGTCGGCGACCGCGCCGATCACCTCGACATAGGCGAGGCGGTGCGCCGGGCTGACCGTACGGGTGAGGAAGCCGACCATCCCGGCGGCGTCCAGGCAGAGCGTCGCGGGCTGCCACTGCCGGGCGTCGATGTACCCCTCGCTGATCGTCCGGAGCCGGTTCATCAGGCCGGGGGCCTGTTCCAGCTCGGCGTCGGAGATCTGCGCCAGCGTCTCGGCCGCGCCGAGCTGCGACATCATGCCGCCCAGGCGGAGCTGCACACCCTGGACGGCGACGCCGATCGCGCTGCGCAGCTCGGCCTGGTCGACCAGCGGGACCCCGGCGCCGTCGTCGCCGTCCCCGCCGCCGTCCGCGAGCAGCACGTAGGCCTCGGTGAGCCGTGCCGCGGCCTCGACGAACGACGACCCGACCAGGGCGGTCTGCCCGGCCGACGCCAGCGCCCAGACCCGCACCGGGTCGAGCGCGGGGCGGTCGAGCGTCTCGAACCGCACCGTCCGGAGCGCTGCCTCGGCCCGGGGTGCGCCGTCGCCTCCCGTGAGGGCCACCGACTCGGCCTCGTACAGCTCGCCCACCGCGTGCCGGAGCGCGGGGGAGGAACCGGCCAGCTTCCAGACGGCCTCCAGGCCTCGTCCGGTGGACACGGGAGTCCGGGTGAGGCCGTCGGCGGTGTGGGCGGCCGGCCGGGAACGGGCAGCGGCGACGGGCCGCCACGGTGCCCAAGGCGTGCCGTCGAGGTACGGCCACTCGTCCAGCGCGAGCGCCGAACGCAGCGACTTCCGCAGCAGCACCAGGAGCGACGGGAGCGCCGGCAGCGTGTCGGCGCGCTCCAGGTCGGCGGCGAGCGGCCAGTCGTCCATCGCCTGGAGCTGGGCGTGGGCGGTGTTGTGCATCATGCCTTCGAGCAGGCTGACCCCGCGCCCGACGTCGTCGAAGCTGACCTCGTAGGCGACCTGGTTCTGCCAGGTCCCCCGCTTCAGCTTCTTGAGCCAGGCCCGCGCGTCCTCGTTCGAGGCCCAGGTGATCTCGCGGGGGCGCTCGCGGCCGGGTTCGATCTCGACCAGGACGCCGTGCGCCCGCCGAGCGCGCCGGAAGACGTACAGCACCGCCTGCTCGGCCGGGTCCAGGCGGCCGACCAGGCCGATGACGCGCCGCAGCTCGATCGGTGCCGTGGCGTCGCGCAGCCAGGGCGGGTCGGCGAGACCGGGGAGCATCGACCGGGCCGCGGCGCCCGCGAGCCGTTCGAGCTCGCCGTCGTTGGCGGCGGCCATCGCGTACAGGACCGCGCGGGCCTCGGGCGTGCCCTGCGCGGTCAGCTCCCGGACGACGGCGTCGCGACCCGGCCCGTCGCAGAGGTCGGCCGCGAGGTGCAGGGGGATGCTCGCGACGGCGCCGAGGTGCTCGGCCAGCACGGCGTCCGACTGCTGCAGGAGGTCGGCGCCGCGGAGGAGCGCGTGGCGGACGGCGTGCTCGACGTCGACGGACCGGTGCATGCGTCCCATGATCCCGTAGGTCGTCGGCGGATACCATGACCTGCGAACATGCTCACGCTGATCGAGGAGCCACGGTGTCGACGAGCTACTACCTGTACATCTCGGACTCCAAGGTCGACATGTTGCTGCAGCAGATCGACCCCGGCTCGACGAGGAGTCACCAGACCGAGCTGTCGATCGGCCTCAAGATGTTCGGTGGCAGGCAGACTTCCGTGGCGGCTCAGGGCTCTGACCAGATCGCCCGGCTCGAACGGGTGGTCCGGCACCTCAGCGACACCCGGTCGGTCGGGTCGCTCGACGCCCCGGAGAGCTTCTTCTGGGGGCTGATGCCCATGCGCTGGCGGGTGATCCAGACCGAGTTCGGCGGACCGCTCGCGTTCTTCGGCGGCACCTGGGAGGGCAAGTCGGTGGGGCTCGGTGGGTCGGGCCGGCATCTCCTCGCCCCGGGGGCGCCGGAGAGCGGGTTCGGCATGGGGTCGATGATGCCGGCGCTGCTGGACGGGATCGCCGCGTCGTCCGAGCTGGAGGACGAGCTGGTCGTGGACGCCGTCGAGGACGAGATCGACGGGGATCTCGGCGCGCTGGAGACCGTCCGGAAGGCGGTGGCGGGCCTGCGCGGGCCGACCCAGAACGTCGAGTTCGTCGCCAAGCGCCTGCTGCACGGCGAGGCCGGCGGCCCGGACGCCCCGCACCCGGTGCTGCTCGGCACGCCCCTGTACGTGGCCCTCGTGGACTGATCCGGTATGCCCGCTGCCGAACGGACCTCCGACTGGCGGCCCGGCGAGGTGATCCTGGACCTCTACGAGGTGCTCGGGAAGACCAAGGGCGGCATGGGGGTGGTCTACCGCGTGCGCCACCGGGACTGGGGGATCGACCTGGCGGTCAAGGTGCCGCGCATGGCTCTCCTGCGGCACTCGCCGGAGTCTGTGCGCAACTTCGAGACCGAGGCGGAGACCTGGGCCGGCCTTGGTGTGCACCCCCACATCGTGAACTGCGCGTACGTGCGCCGCATCGAGGACAGCCCCGGCGTCTTCGCCGAGTGGGCCGACGGCGGCAGCGTCGCCGAGGCCGTCGGCTCCCGCCGGCTCTACGCGGATGACCCGCTCGGCTCGGTCCTCGACGCGGCGATCCAGTCCGCCTGGGGCCTGGCCTTCGCCCATGCGCAGGGTGTGGTGCACCAGGACGTCAAGCCCGCCAACCTCATGCTCGCCGCTGACGGGACCGTCAAGGTGACCGACTTCGGCCTGGCCAGGGCGCGCTGGTCGGCGGGCGAACCGCCGGGCGGTGCGGCCGACCTGGCGGTCAGCCTCGGCGGGCTCACCGCCGCGTACTGCTCGCCCGAGCAGGCCGAGGCCGCGGCGAGTCGGACGGCGGACGGCGCCGCGCCCGCCCTGACCGCGCCCGCCCTGACCGCGCCCGCCCTGACCGCCGCGACCGACGTGTGGTCGTGGGCGGTGACCGTCGTCGAGCTGTTCCTGGGCCGGCGCCCGAGCGAGTACGGCCACTTGGCCGGCGCGGCCTTCGCGGACCTGCGCCGGAGCGGCGGCATCGAAGGCCCCGCGCGGCTGCCCGACCAGGTGGCGGACCTGCTGGCCGAATGCCTCCGCACCGACCCCGCCGAACGCCCCTCGGACATCGGCGCGCTGGCCGAACGGCTGATCGCCCTGCACACCGAGCTGCTGGGCCGTCCCTACCCGCGCACGCTCCCGGCCCAGGCGCGGCTGCTCGCCGACGGGCTCTCCAACCGGGCGCTGTCCATGCTCGACCTCGGACGGCCCGACGAGTCCGAACGGCTCTGGGAGCGGGCGCTCGAGGCCGACCCACGCCATCCGCACACCGTGTACAACCGCGGGCTCCACCGCTGGCGACACGGCAGGGCCACCGATGCGGAGCTCGTCCAGGAGCTGACGGGCCTCGCCCGGAGCCATGTCGCCCGGAGCGATGACGCCGACTGGGTGGACGAGTACCTGCACGGCCTGGTCCAGCGGGAACGCGGTGACGTGGCGAGCGCCGTGCACCTGTTCGAGAGCGCGGTCCGGGCCGCCCCCGGGGAGGCGGTGGCCGCGGCGGCGCTCGCCGAGGCCCGGGCGGCGACCACCACGGCGGCGCCGCTCGACCTCGAAGGGCACGATTCCAACATCGTCTCGGTAGCCGTCAGCGCGGACGGCGCCGTCGGCGCCGGCCTCGACGAGGGTGGCGTGCTGCGCGTCTGGGACCTGGACACGGGCGCCCGTCGTACCGCGGTCCCGGTCACCGAGAACGGCGGCGGAACGGTGGCGCTCGCCCCGGACGGCTCCTTCGCCGTGATCCTCGACGGCATCGGCTACCCGACGGTCTGGCACCTCTCCGCCTCCCCACCCGCCCCGCTACGGCTCGGCTCGCGGTTCCAGCGCGCCCACGACGTCGTCGTCACCCCGGACGGGCTGCGGATCGTCACACTCGGGACGGACGGGCGGGTCAGCGGCTGGGACCCGGCCACCGGCTCGCTCCAGGACACGTGGGAGCCGCCGGACGCCGTCCGCGACGCCCGGCCCCTCGCGGTCGACCCGACCGGCACGTGGCGCGCCGACCTGCACGACGGCGCCCGCCTGACCCTCTCCGCCATCGCCGACCCCGCCGTTGCCGACCCCGCCGTTGCCGATCGGAGAGGGAGCCAGGCGCTGGACGGCTGGAATACCGACCTGACGTTCGCCTCGGCGGGTGGCACCGCGCTCACGGTCGCCGACGACGGGACGGTCCGCGTCCTCGCCCGGGCCGGGGACGCCCCGCACCCGGACGAGGGGGACGACGTCGAAGGCCCGTGGCGGCTCACGGGCGAGCTCCGTGGCGCGCGCTGGCCGGTCCGGCCGAGCGGTGACGGCCGGTTCGCCTTCGACGGCCGCGCATGGTGGGACCTCGCCGGACGGCGGTGCCTGCACACCGGGACGGACGGCGGCGAGCTGGTGGCGCTCGATCGGGCAGGCACTGTCGCCCTGGCCGCTCTGGGACACCGGGCGACGGTGCACCGCAGGCCCGACTCGTCGTTCGTGGCGCCGTGGAGCTACACGCGTCCGCGTGACGCGATACTGCTCTCCACCGAGTCCGACGCGGCGAGCCTCGCCCTCGACCGTTCGGTGCGCCTCGCCGCCGCCGGGCAGCTCCAGGAAGCCGCGCGGGTGGTCCGCGCCGCACGCGACCTCCCCGGCCTGCGCCGCGACCCTCGGCTCACGGAGCGGTGGCGCGCCCTCGGCGCCCGGGCCCGGAGGCTGCGCCTGGAGGACGCCTGGCCGGTGCGGGAACTGCGGGCGCCGTCCGACCAGGACTGGGCACTGAGCATCGCGCCGGCGAGCCGGGTGGCGCTCGCCCACGGCCCGCGGCACCGGACGCCCTGGATCGTCGACAGGTGGGCGCCCCGGGCGGCCCGCCCGCTGCGCTACCACTCGGGCCCCGTCACCGCGGCGGCGATCAGCCCGGACGGCGCCGTCGCCGTGACCGCCGCCGCCGACGCGCGCGTCGTCGTGTGGGACGCCGCACGCGGGTCGGTGCGGCACCTGGTCGAGGTCCACCGGAGCCCACCACTGGTCATCGCCGTGGACGGGCACTCGGCCATGACCGGCTCGGGCGCCGGCGAGGTGGGCATCGTCGACCTCGCCGGGGGCGGACTGCGCGGTTTCCGCGACGCGCACACCGGTTCCGTACGGGCCCTCGCGATCGCCACCGGCGGCGAGATCGGGCTCTCCAGCGCCGAGGACGGCACCGTCTGCTCCTGGGACCTCAGGTCCGGCGCCCTCCTGCACGTCCTGCGGCTCGACGACGGCTGGGCGCACCGGGTGGCGCTCAGCAGCACCGGGCACCGCGCGGTGCTCTGGACCACCGACGACGAGCTGCGCCTGTGGAGCCCGCGCAACGGCGCCACCCTCGCCGTGCTGAGCGAACCCCGCGGCGGACGGCCCACGACCGCCGCCCCGCATTCGAGGTACGTCACCACCTCCGAGGCCGTTGGCGCGGAGATGTGGGACCTCGACCGGCAGGGCGGCAGGGTGGCGGTGAGCGCCGACGGACGGTGGGCGCTCACCTTCGACCGCGCACGGGTCCCACGGATCTGGGACCTCGACTCCGGCCAGTGCACGACGACGCTGCGGGAGAAGGAGCTCGGCGTCACCACTCTGGCCGTCACCCCCGACTTCGGTCTGGCCGCGCTCGCGGGCCCCGACGGCATCGACCTGTGGGACCTGACCACCGGGACGCTGGTCCGCTCGATCGACCCGGGGCCGGTGCCGGTGACGGACCTCGCCATCGCGCCCGACGCCGGCACGATGATCGTCTCGGACAGCAGCGGCCGGCTGCGGGAGTGGGCGCTGGACTGGGAGCTCGACCTCCCGGAACAGGGCGAGCCGCTCGACGTCGGCTCGCAGGAACCTGCCGTGCCCGCCGAGACCGGCGTCGACCCGGAGTCCTGGACCGACCTGCGGCTCGGTGACGAGGAGGAGCACCTCGGGACGCCGTGGCTGCGGCTGCTGGACACCGAGCTCGCCCGGCGAGAGCTGCGCAGGCAGGTGGAACGGACGCTGGTCCGCGCGGCAGACCCGGCGGTGGGGAGCGGCTGGTCGTCCGACGCCGCGGCGATCGCCAGGGCGGTCGCCCTGCTCGACCTCCGCGACTCCGGGGTCACCGCCGAGGAGCGGTCGCACCTCGCCGAGTTCCGGGAGCGGGTCCGGGACGAGCTGACGGCGCTCGCCGAGACCGCCCGTTCGGCCGAGCGCGCCGGACGCCACGGCGAGGCCGAGCCGCTGTGGCGGCTCGCGCTGGGCATCAGGTCCAACCTCTACGGCGTCGAGGCCCCGGACACGCGGGCCGCCGTCGTCGACCTGGCCGCGTGCTGGTCCGCGCTGGGGCGCGACGACGAGGCGGCGGCGCTGCTCGACGCCGCCACCACCGCACCCCCCGAGGTGGACGGCGGACCCGCCGATCCGGCCCCGCTCGAAGCGGACGTCAAGCGCATGACGGACCGGCTCCAGGCCCTCCAGGCCGAGTCGAGGCGGCTGCTCGAGAACCAGGACCAGGACCGCCGCCTGCGAGCGGCCATGGTCCCGGCGGAGACGGCGCTGGCGGTCGCCCGGGTCGGCGCCGCCCAGGACCGGTTCGGCGCGCCCAACCTGGCCCTCGCCCTCACGATCCTCGGCGACCTGAACAGGGCGGCCCAGCTGCCGTTCGCCGCCGTCCGCTACCTGGCGGAGGCGCTCGTGGTCTCGGCCCGGGCGGAGCAGGACGTGCGGCTGGTGATCCCGCTCGACAAGGTGGCCGGCCTGGTCGTGGCCGCGGCCGGCACGATCGACCTGCCCTACGGCGCATGGTTCCGGTCCGGTGACACGGCGGCGGTGCGCGAGGCGATCGAGCCCGGTGAGCGCGGTCTGCTCCGCGAGCTGATGCGCTGGTGCGACGAGGCGGGCCGGGTGTTCCGCGAGGAGGGCGCGCCGAACTGGGCCTTCTTCTGCCACAGCGCGTCGATGGTCGTCGGCGAGGTGATGCGTGAGGACGATCCCGCCTTCACGGGCCCGCTGTGCGAGACGCTGCTGACCACCGCCGACCTCAAGTGTGCGGTCGGCGACCCGGCGGGCGCGAGCCACCTGCTGCGCCGCGCCATCGGCCTGGCGTACAACGACTGCCTGGCGGACGAGGAGGACGTCGCGCGGCATCGGACCCTTGTCGCGACGCTCCGCGGTAGTGTGCCCGTGCTGGAGCGGCTGGGCGAGCCTGCGAGAGCCCGGGCGGCCGAGGAGGCGGCGGCGTACGTGAGTGCGGACCTGGTCGGGGTGACGCGCGCGTGGCGCGTTCCGGACGAGGCGGTGGATCGCATCCAGGACGTCGTCGCGGCCGAGGGCTGGCGCGCCTGACCGACGTCGGGCTCGGGCCGTTCTACTCTGCCCGGCATGCCCCACGCCGCTCTCCCTGGCCTGTCGTTCACGGCGATCGACTTCGAGACCGCCAACCCGAAGCGGGCCTCGGTCTGCGCCGTCGGGGTCGTCAAGGTGCGGGACGGCGTCGTCGTGGACACGCTGGAGACGCTGGTCCAGCCGCCGCCCGGCTTCGAGTCGTTCGGCAGCTTCAACGTGGCGGTCCACGGGATCACCGCCTGGGACGTGCTGGGCGCGCCCACCTGGGACGTCGTCTACCCGAAGGTCGCGGAGTTCGCCGGCGGTGACGCGCTCGTCGCGCACAACGCGTCCTTCGACCGCTCGGTGCTGACCCAGGCGAGCGCGGCGCACGGGATCTCGGTGCCGCCGTCGCAGTGGTTGTGCACCCGCGACACGGCGCGGTCCGTGCTGGACCTCCCGTCCTACAAGCTGCCCGACGTCTCGCGGGCGCTGGACATCGCCGCGCATTCCCACCACGACGCCGGGGCGGACGCGCGGCAGTGCGCGCTGGTGCTCGTCGAGCTGTGCCGACGGCTCGGCCCGGACTGGATGAGCCAGGTGGGGCGGCACCTCAGGACGCGGTGAGCCGGCGAGCGATCTCGACGGGCGGGGCAACCTTCGGCCCACCCTCCCCGTAGTGGAAGGTATGAGGCAGGAGAGCGGGGCGACCGTGAGCGACTTCGGGACGAGCAGGCCGCCGGACGACGGCGGGGCGCACGACGTGCGGGTCGAGGTGTCGCGCAACCGCGACGCGGAGTTCACCGCCTTCGTCCGCGACTCCGGTGCGTACCTCCACCGCACCGCGTACCTGCTGTGTGGTGACTCCCACCGTGCGGAGGAGCTGGTCCAGTCGACGTTCGAGCGGGTCTACCGCACCTGGGCCAAGGTGCGTCCGGGGACGCAGCTCGCCTATGCCCGCCGGATTCTCGTCAACCTGCGGATCGACGGCTGGCGGCACGGCCGGCGGGAGTCCTTCCCGGGCGATGACCAGCTTCCCGTCGGCGCCGCTCCGGACCATGTCGGTCGCCTCGCGCTGCGGGACGAGCTGGTCCGCGGACTCGCCCAGCTCCCCGACCGGCAGCGCAGGGTCGTCGTGCTGCGGCATCTGCTGGACCTGCCCGAGGCGGACGTCGCCCGCGAGCTCGGCATCGCCGTCGGCACGGTGAAGGCGGCGAACTCCCGCGGGCTCGCCCGGCTGCGCGACGTGCTCAGGGCGGGCGCGGAAGCCATCGAGCCGCCCGAGCTGGACGAGAGCGTCGTGCTCGACCGGAGCCGCGCCGCACTGCGGCGACGCCGGACCGGGCAGGCGGTGGGCGCGGCATGCGCGGCCCTGCTGCTGGCGCTCGGGGTGCTGACCCGCGGCCCGGTAGAGCTGCCCTGGGTAGGCCCCGTGGTGCTGCCGGGCGGCCAGCTCATCACGTCCCTCTTCGACGATGGCCCCACCGACGGGCCGGGACCCGACCTCGGGGCGGGGTACACACCGGTGGAGTGCCCCGACGAGCTGCCCGGGCCGACGCCGACCCGAGCCGCGGAACCCGGCGACGACGTCGGCCCGCTCGACGACCCGGTCATGGTCGCCGCAGCCGATGCACGGTCCCTGACCTGCCACGACGTCGATGTCGCGGCAGTAACGGGCGGCATCCTCGATGGTGTGGGGCTGCCGGTCACGGCCAACGGAGAACCGCTGCCCGAGCCCCACGGGATCGCGCACACGGGCAAGATCTGGCACTTCAGCTACGCGGAGCTCCTCGACGACGACGAGGAGACCGACGCCGCCCACATCCAGATGAGGACCTGGGCGGGCGACGCGTCAAGCTCCGCGAGCAGCCTGACGCACTACCAGGGCAGGAGGGCATTCCCGACCGGGCTCGCGGTCACCGGGGACCGTGTGGTCTGGAGTGAGCGCGCGGCGGAGGGCACGTCGCCCCGCAGGAGCTTCCTCCGGACGGAGAGCGTCTCCGGCGAGGGTGTCACCACCCTGATCGATCCGCTGGTCAGCACCGAGGAACGGCTGTGGCTGCTCGCCACCACCGAGGACCGCGCCCTGTGGACGGCCGGTGCCACCAAGGACGACACCCGCTTGTTCGCCATCACGCACGACGGCGACGGCACCCCGACGGAGCTCGCGGCCGGAGTCACGGCGCTCGCGGCGGACGACGACGAGGCGGTCGCCGCCGTCCTCGTCCCTGGTACCGGCCCGGTCCGCGTGACGACGATCCGGCTGTTCGACGACCTGGCGGGCGGGGACAGCGTCGGCACCGATCTCCTCGAGATCGATCATGACGCGTCGGCCGAGGTCACCCAGCTCGCCGTCTCGGACGACGTCATCGCGTGGACGGTCGAGCGCAGCGGCGGCGGACCCGGTGCCCTCTACGTCCTCGACCGGGACGGCGACGACGACAGCCTCGTCCAGCTTCCCGACGGCGTCGTCTCCGACCTTCGCGCGTCGGGCGGCCTGGTCTGGTGGACCAGCACTGATACCGCCGCCCAGAACCCGGCGGACGCGTCCTACCTGTACCGGGCGACGGCGTCGGCCTCTGGATACGACGGTCCCGACCTCGCACGCTTCCCCGGCGGGTCGGTGACGGCGGCCGTGGCGGGCGACCGTACCGCCTGGCTCGAGGAAGCCGGTGCGCGCCGGTGGCTCGTCGAAGGGGCGATCGTCCGGGACCTGGAGCGTGGCTGAGCCGGCGCCCATGGAACCGGAGCCCGAGCCCCAGCCCGGGTCCGGTTCCAGCCCGAGTCCGGGCCCAGCCCCGGATCCGGGTCCCGACCCGAGTGAGAACCCAGGCCTCTACCCTGAGCGGAGCCTACGCCGGATGCCCGGGTCTCGGCCCGTCCGGAGCAGGTGAAGTCCGGACCGGCCTCAGCCCGGATCGGCCTCAGGGGACGCGCAGCGTGGGGCCCTCGACGTCCACCGGCCCGTGCGCGACGGGATGCTCGATCTGCAGGTTCGCGGTGCTGCGCGACGTCGGCAGGACGGCGAGCTGGGCCTCGTCGCCGCTGGTGTTGATGGCGCGCACGTGCAGGTGCCCGTCCTTGAGCTTGAGCGCGAACTGGTGGGCCCCGGAGACGAAGCGCACCTCGCTGTCGTCGGTGATCACGGTGGGGCCAGAGGGCAAGGTCTTCGGCATGCGTACAGCATGCCTCGCGTGGCAAGGAGCGCTCGCCGACGCCCACGGATGGGCGCCGTGGGACCGAGGCCCTCACTGCCTGAGCGATCTAGTCGCCGTCGCCGGTTGCTGCTCGGCGCCCGGCGAGCGCCCTGACAGCAGCCCTGACTAATTCCGTCGCCATCGATCCAGCCAACCCTAGGAGTACGCCCGCACCAAGTAGCGCAATCTCGCGATAGTCATCGAACGACCTATCACGAAACACCATCGTTGGCTGTCCACTATATTGGAACGGCGCCTTCGACTCATCGACGGACGCCCACGTGTGGTTCTCCGGTGACACGCCCCACCTGCCATCCTCCACGTCTGGTGGCGGGTACGCCTCAACCAAAACGGTGTCACCATCGCGATCAATCCACGCGTGCGTCAGCAATTCGGCCGGTCCTCGCCTCCCGACCTTGATCTCGGTCGCGTTGATCTGAGGAAGTAGAAGTGACCGTTGCAGCTCCTTGATCGGGCGTGGGGAATCCTCAGCAATGAACCATACTGATTCCGGTGGGATCGTGCAGCTTTCCTTGTGCAAGAATTCCGTGCCGGTCTCGTTCGTCACCACCCAGCGTCCGTTCGGAATTTCCGAATCGGACCACGGCAGCCACATCTCTGCCCGATGTACGTAGTAGTCGGCCTCGAGATAGCTTTTCGACGATCCGGTCGTGCTCGAAGCCTCATGTGCGATGGCCGAGGCTGGACCCCCAAGCGCGTCGACCTCGATGGCATACCGGGCCCCCGTTGCAAGCTCAGCGAACTCAACCGGCTCGACGACTGTGCTTTCGCCACATGTCACGCGAGAATCCGCAGGCAGGCCCGCAAACGTTATCCGCACGTCAAGTTTGTCGAGCGACTTGTTCTTCTTGTAGTCGACATCATCCGCTGTCACGTAAAAGAACATCTCCATCGAGCTTTCTGTGACATCGCTTATCACATGGACCGCCGCGTTTTTCGGCGCCCCGCCGACCGAAACTACCACCAAAGGTCGGCGCCCTTCAGCAATCGCAGAACCTGAGGTTGTCAGGAGTCCTCGAAACGTCCATAACAGGCTCAATATTGCGACGAGGCCGATGGCAGCTACCCAAGTCCAGATCGCAGAGGCCGTGCTGCGTGTGGGCATGGCGCTCCAGTCGTCAGGTCATCCGAGATGATCATGACCCAGAATGCGCCGGATGTCAGGGATGAAGTATTCGTGCATCTCGGAGCGCTATTCATGGTGGTGGAGCGGCCCGTGCTCTCCCCGACGACACGGTGGCGCGCCTGGCACGGCAAGGGCCGCCGGACCATCACCAGGTGGTCCGACGGCCCTTTTGTTGTGCCCTCATCCTCGCCGGTGTCACCGGTCCCGCCTACCATCATGGGAACGGGTCACGCCGGGAGGGCCTGCCACGACGGGCTACGCGCCGCTGTTCCAGCCCTACTGGCAGTTGACGGCAGCGCCCTCCGAAAGCATCCGCCCGCCGGTGCTGGTGCCGCCGACCGCCCGCCAATAGATGTAGGCGGAGACCCGGAACACGTTGTCGCAGCCGCCCCCACTCGTCACTGCACGGTCCCACTCCACCTGCCAACCCGCGTCGCCGCTGGCTTGGCGAATAGTCTCCCAGTACCCGCCGCGCCAGACCTGCAGCTCGACCTCAGAGACCGTCACGTCGTAGTTCCAGCTGTCACTCTGGTCATCCGTGACGCTCGCGATCGCAACGGCGCCCGCGCCCGTAACGTCCAGGCGCACGCAGCGGATCACTCGATCGCCCTCGCACTTGGGGGAGAACGGCTCAGCCGCTGCGGCTGGTGACGCGACCAGGAACGATGCCGCAAGACCCGCGACAGTGGCTAGAACAGCAAGACGACTTCTCGTTCTCATCTGATTCCTTCGCCTCTCAGCGCCGACGGTCGACGCGCTGGGCTGGACCATAGACGACAGCTAGGCGAATGCATAGGAAAACATGTGACTTGGTCACGCTCTGACCAGCATCGTCACTGGTCAGCGGCAAGCTCCGACAGGTAGCGCACAGGCACGAGGGTCAACTGTCGCGTGCGTGATGCGGTGGACCCGAGCCGAAGTGCCAAGGTTCCTGGTCAGTAATAGCGTGCCAAGCGTCTTCGTGATCGCGATGGATGCCCGCAGCGGCGGGCGAGGCTGTGCTCTCGCCCACCGCGCGGCCCGGCGTCAGGCAGGCATCACGAAGTCCTGATCGTCCAGACCTGGTGGGCGCTGCCGGCGTTGCAGGTGATCTGCTTCAGGCGGGCGCTGTTGGCGGTGGACGCGCCCGGGACCTCGATGCACTTGCCCGAGTTCCGGTTCTTGAACTGGTGGTCGCTGCCCACGCTGATCCGCTCCCACTGCTGGTTGGCGCCCGCGTTGCAGGTGTACTGCGTGATGCTCGCGCCGTCGGCCGTGGACCCGCCCGGGACCTCGATGCACTTGCCGGAGTGCTGGGCGACGAGGTGGTAGTAGCCGTTGCCGAGGTCGTTCAGCGCGATGCGCTGGTTCGTCCCGGTGCCGCACGTGTACTGGGCGACCTCGGCCGAGTTCGACATCGAGGCGGCGATGACGTCCATGCACTTGCCGGAGTGTCTGGCCGCGATCGTGCCGACGCGGGACCCGGAGCCGGTGCCCCCACTGGGGTTCACGGCGTCGCCCATGGCGTACCGGTACTGGTTGGCGCCCGAGTAGTTGCGGATCGTCATGTCTAGCGCGGTGCCGCTGCCGCTCTTGATGTACATGGAGTACCAGTCGTAGCCGATGGTGCCCTGCTTGCCACCGGTGGCCGGCCAGTACGTTCCACCCATGGAGTTGTCGCGCATGACCTGTGCGACCGCGCGCAGGTACCGGACCATGTTGTGGGTGCTGCCGCTGTCGTTGTAGTTCAGACCGCTGTTCATCGCGGAACCGAACTCGGTCATGATGGCGCGCGACGCGCAGTTGCCCAGGCGGGTCGTGATGTTCGACCGCCACGCGTCGTAGGTCATCTCGCCGTACATGAACGTGTACGTGTGGAACGACAGCAGCGTGTTGTTGAAGCGTGAGTCGCTGCAGAGGTCGCGCAGGTCCTGGCTGAAGCCGGTTCCGCCGATCAGGACCCGGCCGTGCGGAGCGTTGCCGTGCGAGCTGAGCCAGGCCGCTGCCGTGTCCCGCCAGGCCGACGACGAGTAGCCGTGCGGCTCGTTCATCGGCTCGAAGTAGACGAGACCGTTCGAGGCGTACTGCGACAGGACCGTGTTCCACATGGAGTGCCAGGCGGCGGTGTTGGTGACCCGCCCGCCGGAGGCGGCGCCGTCCTCCCAGTACGCGAGGATGACCTTCCACCCGCGGGCCGTGGCCGCGTCGATCGTGCCGCGGTACGCGCCCCACCAGGCGGTGCCGACCGTGTGGGTGTTGACGGGCAGGCGGACGGTGTTGACGCCGAGCGTCGCCTCCAGGTCGCCGTAGATCGCGTTGGCCTTGGCCCGCACGGTGTCGTAGCTGTCCGACGACGAGAGCCCGTCGAGCACCAGCGGGCTCGTCGAGAAGTTGTCACCGGCGACCGCCCAGTTCATGCCACGGAACTGGGAGGTGGCCGCGGTGGCGGGGGCGCTGCCCACGACGGCGGTGAAGGGGAGCAGGGTCAGGGCCAGCAGGGCGGCAGCCAGCCGGGCCCGGGGCCGTCGGGGGCGTGGAGAGGTTCTGCGAAGTGTCGTCACGGTTCAACCCATCTCGCGCTTCGTTGCGCGTGTTCGTCGGTGAACTGGCAGAGGGCTTCGATGCTGATCGTTTCCGGAGCAGCATCGCCGTAAGAGTCCCACCCGAACAGTAGATGGTCAAGAGTAGGTGGTAAACGATCAGAAACGATCACGCGCGAGGTGATCGCCGTAGCCAGTACCACCCGATGACGACGCACACGAGACCGTTGAGCAGCCCGACGACGACGTCGCTCGGGTAGTGCATCCCCCGGTACAGCCGCGAGTAGACGACGAGCAGGGGCACCACGAACAGCACGACGGTCACGCTCACGCGCAGCCACGTGCGCTCGATCCGCTGGGCCATCAGCGCCAGCGACAGGTAGAGCGCGATCGAGGCGCCGGTGTGGCCGCTCGGGAAGCTCGACGTCGGTGGCGCCTCGTCGAGCTGTTCCACCTCGGGGCGTTCGGCGCTCACGACAAGCGCCGCCAGCATGAACACCGCCGCCTGGACGGCGACCGCGATCGCGGGGACCGCCGCGTACCACCACTGCCCGGTACGCCACCAGACGACGCCGGACACGACGAGGCAGATCCCGATGATCGTCTCGGTGGTCCCCAGCACGCCCCACACCTCCGTGAGCATGTTGAGGGTCGCCGTGCGCTGCTCGACGAACCATTCGTTGACCGCGTTCTCGCTCTCCTTGAGCCCCACCAGCGGGCCGGCGAGCAGAAGACCGAGCCCGACGACGATCACCCACCACACCGCCGCCGGGACGCCGACCCGCAGGCCGAGGTCCCGCCGCGCCTCGGGCCCGCTGGGTGCCGACGTGTCGTCCGCCCACCGCTCGACGTCGACCATCAGGACCCCGTACCGGGCTCGGCGCGCGGCGTCGGCCAGTGCCGGTAGGCGAGGTACGACGCCAGCACGAGACCGACCCCGAAGAGGATGCCGGCCGCCACGTCGGAGGGGTAGTGGACGCCGAGCATGACCCGGTCCACCGCCGTCGCGACCGTGAGCACCGCCGCGCCCGCCACTGCCGCGATCCGCAAGGCGCGCGACCTGAGCGACGGCCACACGAGCACCACCAGCGCTGTCGTCATCGCAGCGGTGTTCGCGGCGTGTCCCGACGGGAACGAGTAGCCGGCCGCGCTCTCCACCGGCTGGTCCAGCACGGGCCGCGCGCGGCGCGCGACCTCCTTCAGCAGGTTGGACAGCCCCCAGGCGACGAGGATCGTCGAGAGCGCCCACCACGTGCGCGTCACGTTGCCGGTGCGCCACCAGTACGCCAGACAGATCGCGGCGACTGGCACGAGCAGGTGCACCGCGAGGAACGCCCACTGCCAGAAAAGGAGCGCGCGGAGCAGCTCGGGATGCTGCGCGGCGAGCGTCGTGCCCGCGAGCACGGCGCGCTCGTCGAGCTGCACGAGCGGCGGCCACTGCTCGCGCACGAGCAGGGCGATGATCACGACGGCGACGCCGGTCGCCACGCCGGCCAGCGCGGCGCGGAGGAGGCGGCGTGCGCGGCCCGCTGGCACTCGGGGCGGCGTGGCGGTCTGCGGGTCGCGGCCGGGACTTCGGTGCACAACGGGCCTCATGCCGACACGTTGCCACAGGGTGGCGTCACTAGCCCGTGCGTGCGGCGACGGAGCCTCGCGAACGCAGGGGCATGGGCAGGCGGTGGACGAGGGTGCTCGGACCGGCCGGCCTCGACCCCTCCGCGTGACCGACCAGCTCCAGCAGCAGCTCCACCGCCCGCCGGCCGAGTGCGCGATGGGGGAGGGCGAACGTCGTCAGCCCTGGGCGCAGCCACCCGGCGACGGACGCGTCGTCGAAGGAGACGACGGAGACGTCGTCGGGGATGGTCAGGCCCGCTTCCTGGACCGCCTGGTAGGCGCCGAACGCGAGGCGGTCGTTGAAGCACAGGAGGGCGAACGGGGTGGCGGCGCCGCGCGCGAGGATCCGTTGCGTCGCCTCCCACCCGTGCTCGGGGAGCCAGGACGGGTCCGCGAACCCGGAGGCGGGCTCGACGCCTGCTTCCTCGAGGGCGCTCAGGATGCCGCTGAGCCGCTGGCGCGCGGCGACCGAGACCGAGGACCAGTCGTCCGGTCCCGGCCCGGCTCCGATGAGATGGATCTCTCGGTGGCCCGCCTCGAGGAGAAGCCGCGCGGCCTCACGTCCCGCGCGCTCCTCGTCCGGCAGGACGCTCGGGATCTTCGCGCCCGGCGGGGCGACCAGGTTGAGGAGGACCGCGGGGGTGCGCTCGACGTCGTCGGGCAGCGGTCGCGACCTGGTGAACATCGAGGCGAGGATGATGCCGTCGACCTGCCGGTCGAGCATGGCCTCGACGAGCTTGGCCTCCTCGGCGGGCTTGCCGCCGGTCTCGCCGATGAAGAGCATGAAGCCACGTTCGCGGGCCGCCTCGATCGCGCCCTTGATCATGTCCCCCGCGAGGCGTGAGGACGCCACGCTGTCGGACACGAAGCCGAGCGTCCGGGTCGTGCCCTTGCGCAGGCCGACCGACACCGCGTTGGGCCGGTACCCCAGCTCCTGGGCCACGTCACGCACGCGGGTCTGGACGGCCTCGGAGATCCGCAGCTCCTGCCCGCGCCCCGTCATGACGAGCGATGCGGTCGACGACGACACGCCTGCGGCCTTGGCGACATCGGCAAGGGTGACTCTCTTGGCTCCCACGGGCCTCCTCTCCTCGCGTGAATCCTAGTCAGCGGGTGATTCCGGGACGGCGCGCGCCGCTCGTCGCCTGCCGGGTACTTGACATGCCTCGCGGACGGAGCCCATATTGACCGTGCTAAGTCGGTTTAGCAACCCTGGTGACGAAGCCAGGCCCCGACGAAAAAGGAGATGACGGTGTCTCGTCGACGAGGAACCACCCGCACACGCCTGGCCACCACGGCTGCCCTCGGCCTGAGCGCCACGCTCGCGCTGGCAGCATGCTCGCCGCCGGGAGCCGGCACGTCCGACCAGCCGAGTGGACCCGCCGCGGCCACCTCGGACGGCTCCGCACCCACCTGCGGCTCGGCGGACGTCACCCTGAGCTCCTACATCGAGACGGGCTTCCCCCTGTTCAAGGCGCTGAGCGACGAGTTCACCGCCCAGCACCCCAACGTCACGTTCGACATCCGTGAGGACCAGTTCGCGGTCATCACGCAGAACGCGCCCCGGGTCCTGGTCGACGACCCGCCGGACCTGATGCGGCTGCCGCAGGTGTCCGAGCTCGCGGCGGACGGCTTGCTGCTGGACCTCGACGGTTATGCCGAGGCGTTCGGGTGGGACGAGTGGCCGTCGTCGCAGCTCGAGCAGATGCGCGTCGACGAAGAGGGCCGCCGTGGCGACGGCCCGCTGTACGCCATGGGGCTCAACTTTTCCATGACCGGCGTCTTCTACAACAAGGAGCTCGCCGCGCAGATCGGGATGGACGAGCCGCCCGCCACGCTGGACGAGTTCGACGCCCTCCTGCGGGAGGCCAAGGCCGCCGACCTCACGCCCATCACGCAGTTCAACGGTGGTGCGACCGGAGGGCTCGCCTTCCCGCTCCAGGGACTCATGGCGTCGTACGGCGACCCGGCCGAGATCAACTCCTGGATCTACCAGCAGCCCGACGCGACGATCGACTCGCCGGCGAACCTCGAGGGTGCGGAGCACCTCCAGCGCTGGATCGACGCCGGCTACTTCGCCGAGGACGTCAACTCGCTGGACTACGCGGCGATGATGAGCCGGTTCATCGAGGGCCGCGGAGTCTTCATGTTCAACGGCGACTGGGAGTCGGGGAACCTCGACGAGCAGATGGCCGGGAACGTCGGGTTCTTCCTCATGCCGCCCGTGGAGGCGGACGGCGGGATCGGTGCCATGTCCGCCCCGCTCACGTACGGCATCTCCGCCCAGGCGGAGAACCCGGACTGCGCGGCCTACTTCCTGGACTGGATCGCGACGAACGACGAGGCCCGCACCATCGCCGTCGAGGTCGGCGGGTCGCACCCCATGGGCCCGTCCGACGCCTTCATGCCCGAGGTCGACGCGGACACCGTCACCGCCCAGACGCTCGAGGCCGGTGCAGCGGTGGGGGAGAACAACGGAGCGATGGACTTCATCGCGAACGCGACCGGCTCGATCTACGCCAAGAGCTGGACGCCGAACCTGCAGAAGATGGTCGCCGGCGAACAGGATCCGGCGGGCCTGCTGGACGCCGTCCAGTCCGACTACGAGAGCCAGATCGGAGGCTAGGGCGACCTCATGGCCGAACTACGGCAGACCCTCGTCACACCCGTACGCGGCAGGACGGGCGCTGACACGGGCCCGGCCCAGGCCGTCAGGCGCCGCGCCTCCCGGGCGCGGCGCCTGCGGCAGGGCGGCGCGGCGCTGCTGCTCGTCGCGCCCGCCGCGGTCGCGTACGCGGTGTTCGTGCTGCGCCCCATCTCCTCCACGATCCAGTACTCCTTCTACGACTGGGACGGCATCACGGAGTCGACCTGGGTCGGGCTGCAGAATTACGCCCGCATCCTCACCGACCCCGAGCTGTTCGGGCCGATCCTGCACGCGTTCGAGCTCATCGTGTACTTCAGCCTCGTGCCCGTCTCGCTGGGGCTTGTCGCCGCGGCGACGATCCGCAAGTTCGCGGCGAGCCGGGTCGCCGTCGTGGCGCGCGTCGTCCTGTTCCTGCCCCAGGTCATCCCGCTCGTGGCCGCCGGCATCATGTGGACCTGGCTGCTGTCCACCGACGGGGTCGTCAACCAGTTCCTGCGCCTCCTCGGGCTCGGGTCCGTGACCCGCGCCTGGCTCGGGGACTTCGACACGGCGCTGCCCGCCGTCGGTCTCATCGGCGCCTGGGTGTCCCTCGGGCTGTGCATGGTCCTCCTGCTCGCCGGCATGACGAAGATCGACCCGGCGCTCTACGAGGCCGCACGGCTCGACGGCGCGGGGGCCGTGCGCGAGTTCTTCGCGATCACCCTGCCCAGCGTGCGGCAGGAGCTCGGCGTCTGCCTGACCGTCACCGTGATCAGCGCGCTGGCCAGCTTCGACATCATCTACATCTCCACCCAGGGCGGGCCGGGCAACAGCACCCTCGTTCCCGGCCTGGAGATCTACTACCTCGCCTTCTTCGAACGCGAGGTCGGCCAGGCCTCCGCCCTGGCGGTCGTCCTCATGCTCGTCGTCCTGGCGGTCGTCCTGCCGCTCCAGCGCATCACCCGGGGGAGGGAGTCTTGATCACCTCGTCGCGCGAGACGTGGCTCGGCCGCGTCCTGCTCGTCCTGCTCATGGCGTTCACGATCGTGCCGTTCGTGACCCTGTTCATCACCGCGCTGCACCCGCCCGGCACCTACCCCGGGGGCCTCTCGCTTCCCGAGACCCCGCACTGGTCGAACTTCGTCACGGCGTTCCAGTCGGCGAACATGGCCGAGATGCTGGGCTCCAGCGTGCTCATCGAGCTCGGTGTGGTCCCCGTGGCCCTCTTCATCAGCACGCTGGCCGGGTTCTCGCTGGGCCATCTGCGACCGCCGTGGCACAAGGCGATCTTCATCGCCTTCCTCCTCGGGCTCACGCTTCCGTTCGAGGGTGTCGTCGTGCCGCTCTACTACCAGATGCGGGAGCTCGGCCTGCTGAACACGCGGTGGGCGATCATCCTGCCGCTCATCGGGCTCTACATGCCGTTCGCGGTGATGTGGATGCGGGCGCACTTCGTCAACATGCCGGACGAGCTCTCCGAGGCCGCACGCATCGACGGCGCCTCCACCTGGCAGCTCTTCACGAGGATCCACGTCCCGCTGTCGATGCCCGCGCTGTCCTCGCTGGCGATCCTGCTGTTCCTTTGGACGTGGAACCAGTTCCTGCTGGCGATCGTGCTCGTCGACGACCCGGCCCAGCGCACGATGGCGGGGGCGCTGGGCGCCTTCCAGGGGCAGTGGGGGACCGACATCCCGCTGCTGTGCGCTGGGTCCCTCCTGATCCTGACACCCACGCTCGTGGTCTTCCTCGTGTTCCAGCGGCGCTTCGTCAGCGCGCTCATGCAGGGCGCGGTCAAGGGTTAGGAGAGGGCTCCGC